>NZ_JBJERV010000001.1:0-63191 GCF_051882455.1 Huintestinicola sp.
TATTATACTATACAAATTTGCTTTTGTCAAGAGATTTCAGAAAATTTCTTTAACTTTTTTGATTAGGAGCATTGATTGCAATTTGAAAATATGGTAAAATCAAAATAGAGAAAAATCTCGGGAGGGTTATTATGACAATAGGTGAAAAAATCAAAAACGCAAGAAATCTTCGTGGACTTACTCAAAAAGAACTTGGAATGAAACTCGGCTTCGATGAAAAATCTGCTGATGTCCGAATCGCACAATACGAAAGCGGCACAAGAACGCCTAAGTTGGAATTGCTGTCGGAGATAGCTTCCATACTTGACGTAAATATCAATTCTCTGAAAAAACCGACTTTAGAAAATACAGAAACTTTCATTCATCTGCTTTTTGACTTGGAGCAGGAATCGAAGAAACATCACACCAACAATTTCTCAATAATCTCCGTTCCCGACGAATTAGGAAATCCGCAGCCTGCACTTCAATTTCACAATCATCTGCTGAATGAGTTTCTTTCGGAGTGGCAGCTTCGCAGAAAAGAGTTAAGTGAAGAAATCATCACCGAGGAAGAATATACGGAATGGATGATGAACTTTCCTGCAACGTCCGATGATTGCGGTAAAAGTGAGTCGGTGAAAAAATGGAGAAAATGAGTTTCAACCCGGTTGAATACGATTTGTGATCAAGATATCCGCAAGATATCCGCAAGCGTTGAAAAGTCATATGACTTTATGGGTAAAAGCCCGCAAGCGTGGAAAAGGTATATACCTTTTGGGAAACACTCGCAAGCGAAGAAAAACTGTACAGTTTTAGGTTTGGATAGGAGTATATAGACTTATGCTTGCAGGACAGCAAGCATAGAAAGGTAATATTACTTTTCGCAGCCGATAGCTACACATCGGCATTAAAATTTCTTTATTTCGATATTTTACAAAAATATCATTTCCGGGTTTTAGAGGCAGACAGCCCCTAACAAGCCGACTGCGGAGCCGGTCGGGAAAAAGATGTACTTTTTCTGCACTTGCGACATTCTGCCAACCTCTTTTTTCAACCTTATTAATGCAATGCGTTTACAACTTGTTTGTGAGCAGATTTTCGATTTTCTTAGCTACCTTGAATTATTGGTTTTCTCGAAATGATGAAATAACCTTTCCGCATACTGATGTACAGATAGCACAAATTCAGAAGAAAATCTGTTATTACATCTCTATAATATCATAATACAAAGATGATGAAAGCCTGAGTTCATGATAATGCCGCCCGATATGGACATAAATCAACATATCGGGCAGATTTATATTTTTTTTAAAATCCCCGCACATTTCAAAGCAGTTATCCGTTATACATTATGAGAGGAGGTTTTACGGGTGTCACGGGAGATAGAAGAATTGTACGACAAAATATACCGCTACTGCTTTTACAAGCTGAGAAATTCCGCTTCTGCCGAGGACATCACTCAGGAAGCCTTTCTCAGGTTTTTTGCGCAGAATACCGATATAAACGCCGCATATATTTTCACAATCGCAAAAAATCTCTGCACGGATATGTTCCGACGAAAGCAGACCGAAGAGCTTTCCGATGACTATCCGGCGGAGGATTTTTCCGACAAAAGCGATACAAAAATTGCCGTCCGAACGGCTCTTGAAAAGCTTGACGAACAACATCGTGAAGTTCTTGTAATGCGGTATATTGCGGATATGTCGGTGAATGAAACGGCAGACACTCTTGGGATCTCCCGTTTTGCGGTGTATCGGCTTGAAAAGTCTGCACTTGCCCAAATGAAAAAACTGCTGAAAGGAGCATTGAAATGAATGTAAAAATGGAATTGTACGAAGCATTTTCGCCCCCCGAACCAAAGCGAAAAGAAATATTTCTGAACTCTCTCCCTTATCCCGGATTGAATTTTTCGCAGTTTGTGTTTTCCCAGATAAAATATATCCGCAAGCGTGTGTGGGTAGTTTCCGTGCTGATAGTTGCCGCTGCGATTTGCACGGTATGCTTTATGTCGCTGAAAAATCCGTCATATATCGAACTTCCTGCGGTGTGGATAATATCCTCCCTTACGCCTTTTCTTGCAATGCTGACCGCCTCGGAAATATCACGCTCGAATATGTACGGTATGACCGAGCTTGAAACGGCGTGCAGGTTTTCTCTGCCGCAGCTGACGGGTGCAAGAACGCTTATCCTCGGTACTGTCAGCTTTGCGGTAATTGCTGCTTTGACTCTGATTTCGGGAATATTTACGCCCGTTGGCATCGCAAATGCGGCAATTTATATCCTTACACCCTTTCTCTTGGTAAACGGAGTATCTCTTGCTATATTTAGCCACTTCAAAGGTAAGGAAGGCGGATATATCAGCGGTGCGGCGGCACTTTTTGTCAGCGTATGGGGAATACTTTTGCAGGGTTCTCAGGTGGAAATTCCCGAAAATATCTGCAATAATTTCTGTATTCTACTGTGCATTTTCGGGACAGCTGCAATTATTTTAAATATGAAAAAAATATCGAACGGAGCAAATTACTATGGAACTCACACTTGACAGAGTAACAAAAAATTACGGCAATAAAATCGCCTGCGACCGCATTTCCCTTACACTCACAAAAGGCGTTTACGGGCTTCTCGGTGCAAATGGCGCAGGAAAAACCACGCTTATGCGAATGATGTGCGGCGTTCTAAACCCTACATCGGGCAGCATTTCCTATGACGGCATTGATGTTGCAAGGGAGGAATACCGTGATATCCTCGGCTATCTTCCGCAGGATTTCGGGTATTATCCCGAGTTTACGGCGCAGGATTTTATGATGTATATTGCCGCCCTTAAAGGTCTGCCCAAAACGAAAGCAAAGGCGAGGACCGCCGAGCTTTTAGAGCTTGTATCGCTGAAAAATGAAGCCAAAAAGAAGATAAAGACCTTTTCGGGAGGAATGAAGCAGCGTCTTGGTATCGCACAGGCAATGCTCAATGACCCGAAGATACTTGTCCTTGACGAGCCAACGGCAGGACTCGACCCGAAGGAAAGAGTGCGTTTCCGCAACCTTATTTCACGAATGGGTGCGGACAGGATAATTCTGCTTTCAACACATATCGTTTCGGATATTGAACATATTGCAAATACTATCCTTGTAATGAAAAGCGGCCAGCTTATCCACAGCGGCTCACTTGATGAAATTATCAGCGTTATAAAGGGCAAGGTATGGGAATGCACCGTGCCGCAGGATATTGCCGATATGCTTACCGAAAAATACCCAGTTATCAACACACGAAATGCGTCTGACGGTGTATTTTTGCGGCTTGTATGCGATGAAAAGCCTTGTGAAAATGCTGTTAATACAGAAGCGACGCTTGAAGATCTCTATCTTTATTATTTCAGCGAAGAGGAAAGGACTGAGGAAAAATGAGCCTTTTCAAGTGGGAGCTTACAAAAATATGGCGGCGTAAATCAACGAAGATTTCCCTGTTCATACTTGTTGCCTATGCTGTTTTTTCTACCATTTACAACTCCGTTGTAAATCTGACTTCTTCAATCGGCAACACAGACGGAATAGCGGAAATAGCACGTCAATACGAATTTGCGGACAAATACAGGGGCGAACTTACGGAAGAAAAGCTTCTTGAAGCGTACCATAACATATTGACTGCATATTCGGAAGAAAACCTTGTACCCAACGAATTTGACAGCACTCTTAATCCGTCCCAGGAGGTATGGGATAAATACGTTGTTCCTCTGGGTACAATGCAGTATGTTCTTCGGAATTTGTATAGCTTTCTGCCCGAATACAGCTATTTTAATTCTATATTGGACGTTCCCGAAAATGAGATAAAAAGTTTCTATTCCGTGCGTGACAAAGCCGCCGAGGATTGGCTTTACAGCTGCGTTTCCAATGAGAAAGACAGGGAATATTTTATAATGCTTAACGGAAAAGTCCAAACGCCGTTTCATTATGATTGGTATGCAGGACAGCAAATGTATCTTGAAATGATAGTGCCTATTCCGATAATTGCCGCATTTGCCTGCATAGTTTTTACCGCCCCCATTTTTGCGGCGGAGTATAGCGAAAGGACTGTGCCCGTTATTTTGTCCGCAAAGCATGGCAGAAGAAAGATCACATTTGCAAAGCTTGGTGCGGCATTTACTTTTACCTGTATCGCATATTTATCGGGCGTTGGGGTATATATTCTCGGACAGCTTTATTTTCTCGGTGTAAGAGGTCTGGAATGTCCCGTTCAGTTTATAAAGCCGTATTCCTTTGCGCCTATTACAATAGGTCAGGCGGAGCTTTATCAGATAATACTGGGATTTATTAGCTGCGTATCCATAACTTTATTAACTGCATTTGTTTCATCGGCGGTGCATTCTGCGTTTCCTGCGGTGATAATTCCTGCAGCGATAATAATATCGGGATTTATGAGCGGACTTATTCCGGAATCCTTGGAATTTATTGCAGCATGGCTGCCTTTTGTGGGTAATTATACCGCAATATTCGGAATGAATATGTATTTTCATATCTGGCAGCCGTATTATATTATAATTTCGCCTGTGATAATATCGACGATCTGTCTGCCGTGGGCTGTATATAAATTTACACATCATCAGACGGCATAAGGAGATTTTTTATGAATATATTTTGGAACTTAGTATCTTATGAATACAAAAAGATTTTTAAACGCAAGGGTGCGGTAATAACGCTGATACTTGCTGCCGCAGTATCATTATTCAGCGTGTTCGGCACGATAATCGGCTATGTTTACGACAGTAACGGCGAGCCTGTAATGTCACGATATGACGATATGAAAATCGACCGTGAAAACGCAAGGAAACTGTCGGGACGTACTATCGACACCGAGCTTATTATGGAGGCTTCCGAGGCATATTCAAAGCTTGAACTGAATTCCGCCGAAAAATATACCGACAGCGAGGAATATGAAAATTACGCAAGAAAATACAGCGAAATATATTCCATAGTCCGCAGCGTTTACAATACATCGTCGGAACGCTTTGACGTTGAAGATTTCGGGAATATGACAGTAGAACAGGCAGATAAATTCTACGAAATGCGCCGTCAGAAACAGGAGCAGTCCATAATGCAGACCAAAATGAGCGATACGGCAAAGCAGTCCGTTCTTGCAGCGGACACTAAGGTGGAAAAGCCCATAATGTTTGAAGCTACCAACGGTTACACAAGATTTTTTGCAATAATGTACACCACGGGAATTATTATCGCTGTTGCTGCCGCAATAATTTTCGCACCGCTTTTTTCGGGGGAATACACCAGCGGCGCTGACAGCCTGATATTATCCTCAAAGCACGGAAAAAATCTGCTTGTGTGGGCAAAGCTGTTTGTAAGCTTTACATTGTCCGCAGGATTATCCGTAATACTCACGGTGCTTACATATGCCGAATGTATGGCAATATGGGGCACAGACGGAGCAGATGCAGCAATACAGCTTCAAGTGCCAATGATGTCATATCCGCTGAATATGGGACAATGTGCGCTTCTGTATTCCGCCAGCGGTTTTGCAGCGTGCATTATGACGGCGGCACTTACGGCTCTGCTGTCCGCAGCAATAAAAGCTCCCTCGGGAACTATCGTAATTATGTCCGTAATAATTATTGCGCCAATGATGTTAAATGTTTCCGAAGATATTGTGTGGCTGTATAAGCTGTTCTGCCTGCTGCCTTCGAATATGATGGCATTTTGGTGTATTATAGACAGTATTCAGTTTGAGCTGTTCGGTTTGGTAATTCGTCCGTACATTTTTACACCTGTATTTGCTGCAATTGCGGCGGTGATATTTGGGGTATCGGCATATCGTGTGTTCGGAAAAAGACAGGTCAATTGATTTTTACAGCTATTCTTGAGTATTATGTTTGTGATCCGTCTTTGGATTTTTTAGTAAACTTCCCTACACCCCAAAATATCGGGCGAAAACATAGTATTTTTCACATGGGATTTACTCTCAAAATGCTAATGAATTAATTATACACAAAACAAAAAGGCGTTCCGGCAACTGTATAAGTTACCTGAACGCCTTTTTTGATACGTTCTGACTGTCTGTCGAGTATCCTTATCGTAAGAACGTATCTACGGGCTTTTTCGTTGTTTTATATGGGCGAATTGTACTCGAACTGTCCGTCAAATGTGACAACTATTGTGCGGGATTTTTGTGCATTGAGCAGAATATTTTACAGTTAACATTGTTCGTTTGCAGGCGATTAAGCTAATGAGATGATTATCCTTTCATTTTCTTTAGAACACCCTTATCCATTTCACAAACAGTATCACAAAGCACATCAATATCCTCTGCGGAGTGTGATGCGATCAGAATTGTTTTTCCTTGCTCTTTCAGGTCAAGGAGATATTTTCTCATATCTGCAACGCCTTCCTTGTCAAGACCATTCATTGGCTCATCAAGAATAAGCAGATCCGGATCTTCCATAATTGCCTGAGCAAGTCCCAAACGTTGACGCATGCCAAGAGAGAATTTACCCACATGCTTCTTACTGTCCGGATCAAGTCCAACCTCACTCAGACGCCTTTTTATTTTTTCATTATCCTTCATACCGCTTATGTTCGCAAGGAATTTCAGATTATTGAAGGCGTTGTAATTTGGCAGGAATCCGGGCGTTTCAATTATTATTCCTATATTCGGTGGAATTGAGAATATTGACATATGCTGAGAAAAAATCTATTAATTATCTATGAATAATTTTAAAAAGTGATTTTTATCAAATTACTTTAATTAATATTTTCTAAAAAAATATATAATTTGTGTAAATTTTTCTAATTTATCGAAAAACAATAAAAAATGGCGCTCTTTTGCACCCATTCGCTCGGTATAATATATTATGTATAACTATCGGGATTTTTTATGGATATATAAAAATTTCTTTGTAGCGAAACACCTTTTAAGGATGTGTGAAACAAAATGTTCAGTTCTTCAATAAAACGTAAAGCTGCGGGCTTTCTTGCAGCAGTAATGGCAATGTCTATCTTCAACAGCTTTCCGGCAAATATCGCTGCCGAAGAGGAAGCGGGAAATGTTCCCGTTGTTTCTCAGACCTTGGAGGCAGATCCGGAAAATGCCGAAGCTATTCTTTTCAACAACGAATCCGCTGTTTTTTCGGGTGAAAGTGCATATGACGTTTCTTTTTCGGGCACTGTCAATTATTCGGGGGACGAAAGCTGGAAAAGCTTGACCCGTCCCGTCAGCTTTGACAGCTCCGCCATTGAGCTTCATGCTGTCACGGCTGACGGCGAGATACCGCTGGACCTGCAATCCACCAATTACAGCGGAAATATTTATATGCAGTATGTGGACGGAGATGACGGCGGAGGAACCTTCAATATCAGCAAAGTACCCTCAAAAATAAACGGCGTTGATATAAGCTTGTACAAGCTTCATATCCCAAAGTCTGCATATTATTCCGAGGCAGCTGCCGAGGTAACTGCGAACAATAGGGCAATTCTGACGTTAAATCCTATCACCTCCGGGCTGACTATATCCAAAAAAGTCCCCGGCGGTGTTGACACAAGTACGAACTTTCCTGTTAAGATAACCCTCAGCAAAGGCAGCGGTTCAGTGACCATTGATAAAACGCTGACTGTATCTGCCGGAGCAGACAGTTCCGCTGCTAATATTCGAGTGCCTGTGGGAGTTGAGTGCACCGTTTCTGAGGATCTTAGCGGGCTGGTCGGATATAAGCTTTCATCATATGCTTTTTCGGACGACGGCAATGCTTCATTCAACGAAAGCAAGGATCCTATACCGTTCACCCCCGAGGAAAATTCCGAATATTTTGTTGAGATAATCAATGCAAGATACAACACCACCGTTTCATGGACTGTAAAATGGGTGGACAACAACGCTTCCGATGGAAGAAATCCCCGTTTTACACTTATGTACAGCCTTGATGGAGGTGAACCGTTTCCTTTGAACGCAGACAGTCTTGATATGTTCGGACTGGATGCTGTCCCCGCGGCGGTATGTTCAAACCCGGCTGCAAGCAACAATTACAGATATTCTTACAGCGGTCTGCCTAATGCTGTAAACGGCAGTACGGTGACCTATTCTGTCACCGAGGAAGCGGATAATTATATCTGCGAATATGACAGCAATACCGATACATTTATAAACACACTTACTGCGGATTACAGTGCAAAACTGAAATGGTCGGATTCTGCTGTGCAGGAAGACCGTCCGTCGGCGGAGAGTGTTATAGGAAAGCTGCACCTGTATAAGTGCATAAATGGGGCTTATACCGATATAACAAACGATACAGGGCTGTCCATATCGGACGGAGAGACTTCCGAATGGACGATAAAGGCGGAAAAGCCTCTTCCCAGATATACTGCCGATAATCGGGGAATAGAATATTCACTTATCTGCGACGAAATATCTTCCGATTATGTTCTGACCTACAATAACGGTCAGGGCACCTACGGAAATATTTTCGACCGCTGCTACTCGGGCGGTACTATCGTTGCCACAATATCGGGAACCTGCAATTTTGAAGCAAGCCTCGAATGGCTTGATAATGACAGCACCCTTCGTCCAAAGGCTTCATTTACTCTTATGAGATATATTATGGCGAATGAGAGCGATACAGAAATTACTGCGGAAAATCTGAAAAGAGCCACTAAGGTCATAGCCAAAGCACCTAATTCGGACAGTCAGACTGTGCTTACATATGAAATTCCCGCCGGTACAGCGGGGAATGATGTGACAATATCCTTTGACCATCTTTTTCCCCAAGGGTACAGCCTGCCCAAATTCGATGAAAACGGCGCAAGATATTTCTATTTTGTGGAAGAAGTGCTTGATGACGGAAATGAAACCAATTATTCCGTTGTTTATCCCGCTAATGGATACGGTGCGGCAAACGGCGGAACTATTCAGAACGTTCTGAGTGCCGAAACAGCAATAAAGGTCAATAAAATATGGCAGGCGCCCTCGTCATTAAAGGATCTGGAACAGGCTGAGCTGAGATTTGCCCTGATCTGTCAGGATAACGAAGGCACTTACTATGAAATAGATTCTTTTTCTCAGGGCAGCAACACTCTTTCGGGCTTCGGCAACAGCGTGTCGAGCAAGGAAACGACATTTGTTGTCAGTCTGCGCAATGATGAAGGGAAAATGCTCACTCCTGTGGGAATAAAGGAATATGTCACGCTGAACAGCTCGGCTGTGGACTGTTCCTATTCGTCCGATGAATTATCAGCGGAATTTAAGATAAAGGACAACACCTATGTATCTTCCTGTTTGTATAAGGAAACCACCGTTTCAACAGAATTTGACGGGATACCTATGTATGTTTATGAGGTCACAAATTCCGTTAAGAATTTGCAGGATTACACAATAAAAAAAGTCTGGGGCGACGGCGTAACACATCAGACGCTTGAATTTACTATTACGGGAAAATCGGCGGCAGGCCCTGTGGCGGTAAAATATACAGCGGTGCTTTCTGCAGATGAGAACGGAACCCCCTTGTCAGCCGAGCTTAAAAACAGCAGCGGTGATGTTCTTTTATCGGATGTTCCTATTACTTCGTCCGGGAACAACTGGAGCGCAACATTCGCAAACCTGTTCCCTATGTACACAGATGACGGCTATTATATCACCTATACCGTTTCGGAAAAGTCAGGCGGAGATTGGACATATACTTCATAGCAAAGGCTTTCAACTCGGGAGAATACGGGTAGGTTTTAGCAAGCATTGATTTTGTGGGGACAAATCGCAACATTTTTGGGAATAACCGTGACACAGAATATATAAAAGTCATTTATAAATATATGTGATACGCTGCCGCACAGAATCGTACATTGAATTCATATCATCATCAAAGTAAGAAAGCGTATTGGTTCCGTACAAAACCTTTGACTTATCATCAAAAATGCTTACTCCGTCTGCCGAGAACATTGTATTTGTTTCGGCATCGGAAACTATTGTACGCCCGTCCTTAGTGTATATAACACCTGCTTCAACGTCAATATATCCTCCGCCTGCCTGTGCTGCCGCCGCAGTAAGCGCATCACGATTGGCTTCGGCTGTCTGAATACGCTGCTGCTCGGCAGCATAAGCCTCCTCAACAGAATCCTTCTGTCCGGTATATGAAAACTTCGATTCGTTTACAGAGGATTGTCTGAATGAGGCGGTAACATTATCTAAGCTCCCCATTGCTATTCGCAGATCAGGAAGAAGCTCTGCACACTTTCTGTCGCCCAGCGAAACGCCTTTTACAAGATAGTTATGTGCCGCGGGAAAATTATCATTTTCGATATAAATGCAGGCTGCCGCATAACAGCCCTCACCGCAGCCCTGCTCAGCAGAGGTTATAAACCAGTCAAGGGCTTTTTGGGGATCGGGATCTGCGCCGTAACCGCCTGTGCATATCAGTCCGATATTAAGACTTGCCTGACCGAAGCCCATAGCTGAGGCTTTTGTGAAATAAGCAGCCGCTTTTCTCAGATCAAATGCCACCTGTGTGCCTGTCAGATATATCACACCCATCAGATTTGCAGCGAAAGGTTCTGTATCTGCATATGGTCCGGCCAGCTCCAATGCACGATTTTCGTTTCGGTCAAAATATGTTCCGTAGGCAAGATATTCGGCAAGCTTTATCCTTGCATTATCCCAGCCGTTCTGAGCAGCAAGTACAAGATATGAGCAGGCAAGCTCCATATCCACATTTCTGAACTGCTTGAACAGTTCATATGCGGAACGGGGATAATGCTCCGCATTTGACATGAGCAGCTTTATCGCATTGTTGAACTGCTTCGGGTTTTGGGCAAGGTTTGCCATTTCAATAGCTTTCATATGAACATCGGCATAGGTCACGATCATTCCCCCTTATTCAATAGGTCTGCCGTGGCTCCACTCACCTGCAAAGCAGGAATTATCGGCATATCTGGCATAGCCGACACCATGAAGCTGACCGTTCTGCCACTGCCCGCAAAAAGCACAGGAATCCGTCATAATTACTCCATCGATAAGTTCATTATTGTCAAACTTTCCCGCAACACGGCTGCCGTCAGCTCCAAGGCAGTAGCAATTATTATATTTACTTCCGTTATACATAGTTCCAAACACTCTGTCACCGTTTGCAAATACAAAGATGCCAAGACGTGTACCGTTGTTAGCGAAGAAGCCTTCAAAATAATCACCGTTTTTCTCAAAACAGTGACCGACAAAACCGTCATTATCCCGAGCGCCCTTATAGATCTCACCTATTTTCCCTTCTGCAGGCTCAAAGGAATATAACAGATACAGCTCCTTCCATCTGCTTTCTTCCCATTGTCTGAACTGTTTGACGCAGGCTGCTAATGAGTGCATATTGCTGTTGTTTACAGCAGTTATAGCATCGCCTATATTCGCTCCTGCTTTTCTCATTCCCGAAAATCCTGTATCAATACCCGCTCCCATAGCAAAAAATTCTCCGGCAAAACTAAATGCTGCTTTTGCAGCTTTTCCCGCAAATTCACCTTTATTGAGATTGCCTGCAGGCTTGGAATTGATAGCCCACTGAGAAAGAATACGCGGCGGTGCGCCAATAATTTTGGTATTTCCGTCAGGATATCGTATAAAATCAAGGGGCGGTATCACCTGATTTTGTTCTCTGTAAGCATAAAAATCTCTTTTCATCATATGTATCACCCTCCGTTTATTTCAGCGGATCGCCGTTTGCGTCAGTCATTTTCCCCTTTACTATTTTGATCATATCACCAATTGTTGGTATTATTCCTATGATCCAGCAAGTAAGAATAAAACGATTTAGAAATTTCTTGAAACCATATCCCAGATAAAGAATATGTCCTCCGAACAGCAGTGCCAAGATCAATGCAGCGCCCTTGCTTTTCAGTTTTGCATTGACTGAGAGCCTGCCGCGTGAGTCTGCCTTGACCCTCGAATAGGCAGGCCATACAGGTGCAGCAGGCGGTACATATTCAACTCCGCTGTCAGCCGCATGAATAGGTGCGGAAGGTATCAGATCATCAAGATTCATAAATAATTCCTCCATTTTTTATAGTTTATCAGTCTTCCCTCAGACCGTGATTTGGTAACGGGAAATGTCTATCTCTTCATAAGCGGAATGGATATATTCCTGATAATAATCCGCAGGATAATGTGTATCGGGGTCCTTATCTAACCACACAGGATCGTTCTCATCCTCGTACTCATCATAGTGTATCTCATCTATGGTTTTGAGCTTATTTCCCTCAATAATAAAGAATTCATTTGCAAAGCAGACTGCACTTCCTGCCCAATGTACTCCAATGATACCGCTTTTATAAAAGCTCATTCTTGAACGTTCACCCAGGGATACATGCTCACCGTCGGGGTCAAACAGCATATATATCTTACCGTTATCATAAAGATAGATATTATATTGACAGATAAGCTCCTCTGTGCCGTTTCCGTCTATATCGTAAAGATACCATTCGGGCATTTTTTGGTAATGTGCAGCTAAAGTCGGAACATATTTATGTTTTGCTTTGTCAAGCTTGTCGTATGAAATACCGTTATCTATCACCTCTTTGTATTGACCGATGACCTCCATATACCATTCGCCGCTTTTGTCCGATAAATCATCCGTGACGGGTGTATTGGCTGTAACAGAACAATAGTGAAATCTTGTCCTGCCGTTATCATCGAAAACATTGAACACTGCCGACAGGTAAAGGGTGGTATTGCAGTAATAGTCGGTATAAATATAGTTCGCACGATATGTTCCGCTTTCGGGTTCTGTAATACTTTCGATTTTCAGGTCATTCATTCCTCCGCCGTCGCCGGTGTATTTATAATACTTTCCGTCATAATAATATACATATCTGTAGGCTTCTTCATGGGTAGCCTTGTAGCCGAAAACATTGTTAAGAAATCTGTCAACGCCCCCGGCGTCATAAACATCGCAAAGCCCGACTGAATTGAATTTTCCGAGCGGATCAGATTTTTGGCTTAAATCAAAGGTTTCAATGAAATCAAGTCCCCACAGACCCTCACCGTTTCCGAAGGTTGTAAATACATAGTTTTCGATATGCTTTTCCGTTACTTTTCCTTCGGGCAGAATAATATTATCATCGATCCTTGTGCTTGTCATTTGGTATAATTCTGACACAAGCTGCATTTTTGCAGCATCTGTGAAATTAAAGCCTGCAATGTATTTCGGTGATTGAAAATTCAGGGCTTCAGAAGTCTCGGATGTTGTGACTTCATATGTCGGCTCTTCGGTTATTTCGGTATTTTCAACTGTATCGATTTCAGAAGCCGACGTTTCGTTCAGTACAGTTTCCCTGACCGTATCGGTCTCAACAGCCGAAGCTGCGGCTGCGGTTGTCATTGTCGTTTCCGTTTCGGACTCGGTTATTTCATGGGCTTCGTCAGCTTCATAAGTCATAGACGGAACAGAAGGTGTAACAGTATTTTCGTCATCGTTTATTTTTTCGCAGCCCGAAAATAAAGAAGCACCGATAGCTGCCATGATCGTTACCGGAATAATACGGTTTATTATATTGTTTTTCATAAGGCTTCCTCCTAAAAGCAAGCTTCCCGATGAGAGGGGAGCTTTCAGACTAATGTTTCTTTCGCCTGTCTTAATTCTCAACAATAACATAAATTTCCGTATAAGAGCCATCATCAAGATATTATGCACGTAATAAAATTCCTCCAAAATATTTCTTATATTCTTATAATATAAACTATTGAAAATAATAATCAACACAAAAAGCATTTTTGGTTGTTTTCATATCAGAATTTGCAGCTTTTTGGCGCTGAAAACAGTTGAAAAAAGGAGAAATATATGGTAACATTATTTTATTAGTACTGCATAAGGGGTTATAATGCTTTGTTGATCGTATACTGTGATAATGAACCTTTACATCTTGAAGTTTTTTCAAATGAATTTTCTGATATTTTTGAGGAGGATGAGCTTTTACTTTACACATCCGCAGACCGCATTTTCAATGACATCCGCAACAACATTTTACCGGACATTATTTTAATGGACATTGATCTGGGAGATATCAGGAACGGGATAGATTATGCCGAAGAATTTCTTAAAATTTCCCCGAACACAAAAATTATATATGTTACTGCATACATAGACAAATTCATCCATGAGTTGTTTCTTAAAAACTCTAATGTACCGGGATTTCTTGAAAAGCCTGTTAAACGTGAATATCTTCTGGCAATGCTTGAAAAGGCCAGGAAGCAGATCAGAGATGATCATCCGAAAATGGTCGCCGTTTCTTTTCAGAATATTATATCAAAGGTCGATGAAAAGGATATTCTGTACGTTGAGTCGGACAGACATCTTATCAAGATCGTGACCGAGGACAAGACCCTTGTTTCGTATGAAAAGCTTTCGGATTTCAAGCAGAAGCTTTCGGCAAGCTTTGCATATTCACATAAAAGCTTTATTGTGAATATGGACAAGATAAAAAGTCTTAATTCTACCGAAATTATTCTCGAAAATAATGTTACGATCCCTGTTAGCCGTTCTAAATTCCGTGAATGTAAAGAATTGTATCTGGAATATCTCAAATGTGATCTGCTTACAAAATAAAAAGAGGAAATGTTATGAATATAGCTGTCACCGAACTTAATAATCCATACTTTTATATGTGGGTATTTATCTGTATACTTCATACAGCAGTAACCGGCTGGGCTTATCTGCGCTGTTTAAAAATCAAGGTGCCAAAGCCTGTTCTGTATCTTATTATGGCATTGGGTTATGCGATACTGCCTATACTGCTGAAGTTTCTTATCGTTGGTGAAGCGTTAAATCTGATACCTATACTTGGTCTTGCCGTTCCGATAATTCTGACTATACTCATAACAGCCGACAGTAAGATAAAGGTCATCATGTTCAATGTAGTCAGTCTGCTGATAGACAGTATCGTTGAGATCATGCTTCACATTATGCTCCGCGGGTTCGATATTTATGCGAATGTATTCAAATACGACTACGAAAAGGTAATGATAGCGGTATTGCTTCTTTTTCTTGTTACGCCTCTGAAATATATCATGGCGGCTGTATGGAACAGGATCGTAAACAAGAGCGAAAATAAAATAAGCTGGATGTTAATTGTATTTCCCATAGCACAGGCATTGGCGTATACAGCTATGATGCTGCAGAACTTATACTGGAATGAACGCTCGTTTTCATCATTCTATCTGATACTGGCTGCAATGATTATCTTTGCAGTGTCTGACATCTTTTTTCTGTATTTTATCACAGACCTTGAAAAGAAAAAGAGTCTTGAGCAGGAGCTGAAAACCATAGAATATACGCGTTTGCTGGAGGAAAAACATTACGAGACCATAGAGGCAAAGCGTTATGAAACTGCTAAAATACGACATGACATCAAAAATCAGATCGCTACAATGCAGATACTCATCTCGTCGGGAAAGCTGAGCGATACCAAGGAGCTTATGGCAGAGCTTGAAAAAAGCATTGATAATACCAAAGAGTATGAATATTGCAGTGTGCCGATCGTGAATGCAATTATTGGTGAAAAGGCTACTCTGTGTGAAATGAATAATATAAGTCTGAATGCTGATATTTGCCTTGATGATCCCGACGGAATTGCAAAAAATCATTTGTGCTGCATATTTTCCAATCTGCTTGACAATGCGATAAAAGAAACGGTCAAGCTTGATGATGTGTCAGATCGGCATATAGAAATAAAAGCTGCGCAGAAGCACAGCATTATACTTATCAGCTGTAAAAATCCCGTACCGGGCAATGCCGAAAACCGTAAGCTTGATCCTCAGAAAAGCAGCGGGTACGGTCTGAAAATACTGCGTGATATAGCAATGCAGTATAACGGAAGCTTTGACATAGAGATCGCCGATGGGATCTGCACCGCAGTGATCGCTATTGTTACCGATATCAGTGATACAAAATAAACATAAAAAATGCAGCCCGTCAGTAGATCCGGTTTGGTTTTACTGACGGGCTGCATAGCTATATGTGGTATCATTTGGAGAATTATTGGTCATGATCTACTGTTAAATATGTGCATTTTTATTCCAAATTTTCCGGTACATTTCAATACTCGGGAATAAATTATTCGAGCTGTACTGAAATTTTTGCTGCTATCCCAATAACAGAATCACAACAAAGGGGTTGACAAGTGACTACCTGTGTGCTATTATATAGGTAATATATAGGTAAACATTTGTAAACCTGTTTGGAGGTCAATATGGAAGAAAAAGTCAGACTTTCCTCATCTGAATGGAAGATCATATCTCTGCTGTGGGAAAAAGAACCAATGACTATTATGCAGATCACCGCTGCACTCAGTAATGAGACGGGCTGGTCAAAGCATACGGTCATCACCTTTCTGAAACGTATGGAAGATAAGAAAGCAGTAAGCTTTGAACAGATAGGTAATGCAAAGCATTATTATTCGCTTATTAAGCGAGAAGATGTTGCTGTTTCCGAAACACAGTCCTTTCTGCAAAGAATATATCGTGGAAGCATTGGAATGATGGTAAATTCCATGATAGATCAGAACGCTCTGTCAAAAGAAGATATTGACGAGCTTTACGATATTCTGAAAAAGGCGGAGAGTGATAAGGGTGATTGAAGCAGTAATATCCTCTTCTGTCCTGATTACAATAATAATTCTTATACGCACTTTTTTTAAGGGAAAGATAAAATGCTCTGTTCTTTATTCGCTATGGCTTGTAGCTGCAGTAAGACTTATGCTGCCCTTTGAACTTGTTAATAGCTCTGTCAGCGTGATGAATGTTGCGGAAGATATTCTCCCGCAGGCTATTGCCCGCGAAAGCGATAATTCAGCGGTTGTGGTGTTGAATGAATCCGAGCCGTATATTCCCGAAGATGTAATAGAAAGAAGCAGGGAAAAAGAAATTCCTGCGTCTGAGATAGAAGCTACCGAAAAATTTGCCTTAAAAAACACTTTTGTTTCACTTCGCAGATTTATAACTGCAGTAATGCTTTTGTGGTTCGGCGGTGTAAATATCCTGTATTCATTCACCCTGAGAAAAAGCAGAAAAGAATTTGTGTATGAAGCGCCGCTGCCTGTATATACCACTCCCAATCTTGCTTCTCCATGTATTTTCGGACTGTTCTTTCCCGCAATATATATCCCCGAAAAGTCGGCGGAGGACGATGAAACTGTAGAATATATTATCGCCCATGAGCTTTGCCATTATCATCACGGCGATCTGATATGGACAGTGCTCAGATATGTTCTGCTGTCTGTATATTGGTTTGACCCGTTTGTATGGGCGGCAGCGGTTTTGTCTAAACGTGACTGCGAATGTGCCTGCGATGAAGCTGCTATCAAAATGCTGGGAGAGGAACGCCGATACAGATACGGAAAAGCGATTATTGACCTTATTCCTTTGAAAAGGTCGGAGAGCTTCGGTGTTGCATCTACATCAATGGCGTCAAGAAAGAATGTTCTGAAGGAGCGTATGCGGTTTATTGCGACTAAGCCTGTAAACAGGATCTCGGCGGTCGCCGTTTCTGCCGCTGCTGTAATTTTTGCGGCAGGAAGTACATTTACATCTGCGCAGGATATTGAAATGCCTGCTGAACCTGTTTCACCGTTTGCTGAGGAGATCTCCGAAACCAATGAAACAGCAGATGACAGAATTTCCATTTCGGTTACGGACAGAAATGAAGATCAGCATGAGCTTATCTATTTTTCTGCACCCGATGGCTATGAGCCATATATCTATATGAATGAATATGTCGCTTCGGAATGGAATTATCCATATCATGAGGAAGTATTTGAGAGTTTCCTTGACGGTTCTCATTTTTCTTCGGCTGATGTTGTTTTTGAAGCCGGTAATTTCACTGTAAACAAATGGGAAAATACCGATGCTTTTGACTTAATATGCAATTCGCTGAAAAATAAAGAATTAAGCAGGGCAGACTCCTTTAATATGACAGAACCAATATCACAGGTAAGCTTTTCCCGTGCAAACGGCGGATTTTCATCATCACTGCATATTGCCATATTCATTGACGGCGATAAAAAGGTCGCTTTGATGAAAGGTGATGATATGAACAAGCTTACCCAAATAGTAATTGACGGAAATATACCCACCGAATACGAACTCAGACAAGCTTACAATAATAGCGTTCATTTTGAAGCTGTATTTGACGGGGAGGAGCTTTACAATGTTATTTATGCTCTTTCCGGCAGAGGCAAAAATGAGGAAATAAATATTCCTTCCTATCCTGCCTTCTCTTCTGAAAGTTTTTCCGAAAATATTTCGGACAAGCTGATCGTATCGGGGCAGATACCCCGGGGCTTTATTCGTTACAGTATGGGTAATATTGTTTTTGCTGTACCGTATGAGGGAAGCGTCAATGAGATCGGCAGTACATTTTTGTGGCAGAACGGCAGCAGAAATTTCAGATTATCATCGGGAAAAATAAGCGTTCCCGATAATGCGGAAGAAGTAAGCGGCGAGTTCTGCGGCAAGCCATGCAGCTTATATTTGAACGATGAAAATGCGGTGCTGATGTTTTCGGACAATGAGGGAAAA
The DNA here is from genome assembly GCF_051882455.1 of Huintestinicola sp. NCBI lineage: Bacteria > Bacillati > Bacillota > Clostridia > Eubacteriales > Oscillospiraceae > Huintestinicola > Huintestinicola sp. Next base: position 18,511 of record NZ_JBJERV010000001.1, read on the forward strand.
GTCTATTTTGCTTCGGCAGATTTTTCGTCCGCTTCGGAAAGAGACAATGCGCTGAAAATGCTCGGAAGTATTCATATGGAATAAAAGGAATGATAGATTATGAAAAGAAAAATTATTACAGCGTCAATGATCGCAGTTATGCTTACAGCCTGCACCGGGGCAAATGAACCCAATGAGACTGTAATCGAAAGTACAGTTGCGGAGACTGTTTCAACAACTGTCACCACAGTTCCCGTTTCGGAAACTGTCAAGGAAGAAAGCAAACCGAAGCCAAAGCCCATATCACCGCTGTCGACATCAAAGCATCAGTCATATTTTCAGAGCGACGACTTTTCCATAACGGCAGAGCTTAATGATCTCAAGTCCTCTTTATATTATCCCGATATAGTTGCACAGATGGGCGGTAATTCCGATATGTTCGCTGTTGAGATGACGGTCAAGGTAAAGAACATTTCCTATGAGGAAAAGAGCTTTGACTGTTCGGAGCTGACCTTGCTTTCGGGGGAAAATGCGCTTTATCTTTTTGATACAAAAGCGGAAGAAGCCGAAAATATCAAGTCGGGAAAATCAGTCACTCTGGATCTCAGAGCACTCTGCACCTTGTCACAGGCTGAGTGCATTTCGGGAATGGCATACTGCGGTGAAGTTTTTGAGGAGGGAGAAAGCTTTATCCCCGACAGCTTTGCAGAGATTATCGACATTCAGAGTGCCGATGACGTCCGCACTCATCTCTATAAGAAATATTTATATCAGAACAGCGGCGATTATTATATGTTCTCTTTTTCCGAACCTGCATCTATTTGTGCACATATGTTGGGCAGAGTCGGGGAGAATAACGAGTATTTTGCGATAGAGTATTCTGTCACAAACCGCAGCGATTATGCGCTCATAATTGACCCCAATAAATATATGCTGTCCCTTGTATATGATAATGCCGATGAAAACGGCAAGGCTGAACTGATGTACATCAGCACAGATGAGGAGCTTATGTATGAGCCGAAGGAGGCGGGAAAGATAAACGGCGTTGGAAAGATATACGAGATGCCCGATTTTATCTCCATGAAGCCCGAAGGCAGCACCGAGTTTACCATAGTTTATAAGCCCAAAGGACATATAAAAGAATGGTATATGATGTGCGGAGGACATGATGAGCCTTATTATGCACAATATGGATGTATACTTGGAAACGAATGTGATTATTGACAGGTGCTTTCAATGAAAAAAAGATTGCTTATTATCACAGCGCTTGCATTTCTGTGCGGGTGCTCATACAAAGAAAATTCGGAACAGCTCACAGAAACGGTCACTTCGGAAAGCATTACCGAAATGACCGAAAGCATGACTGTGACCTTTGCGGAGACCGAACCGTCGGAAACTGCCGCACCCGAAACATCACAGACAGAAGCCACAACTGTGCTGAAGGAAAATCAGCTTGAATACCGTGACAAAAACATTGCGGTGCTGATGGAGTTTACGGGAGCCGAGTCGCTGCTTTACCATCCTCATGCCCTTGCACTGCCGAATTACAGAGATGATGACTATGTGCTTCATTCGGTCTTTACGGTGGAAAATCTATCAAAGAAAAGCTTTGATTTTATTCCTCAGAAAATGATAATCAGAGGCAGCAACAATAACAGCCAATGGGATATGCTCCCTGTGACCGAAAATGATACGGGACTTACAGTTTCGGATAAATATTATACTGTTGGACCCGGAGAAAGCGTCAGCTTTGAAATTGATTTTGTGGGCGAAAGGGGCTGCATCGAGTATGCGGAAGAAATTGTCTATGGGTACATTGGGAATTTTTCTGTTAACAATATCGACTACACAGAGCTGAACAATGTCACCGCCGCAGAAGGACTGCATCTTACCAAAAGGTCGGCTATAAAAAAAGCTGTCAGCAATGCCCTTGAAATAACCGAAAGCAAGCCTTTGCCGTTTCAGTTTGTTCCGTCAGACGGGGATTATCAGCTTAATACCGAGAAAAATTCCTATTGCTTTACGGCGGAGAAGCTGCGTCCCGACGGATATGTGTGCGATTATATCAAGGTGTCCTTGAAGGTCGCGGCGCTTACGGGAGAACCTGAGGTCTTCGAGCCGAATAAGTTCATGCTTGTCCGTTCCGACGGTAAAACCAAGCACGTTTTAGACTGGGGCTTTGATGAAGCGCTTGTCAGCATACCCAAGGTGCAGAAGGTAATAAAGGTCAATGGCGTTCCCGTAACTCTTTACGAGTATCCTTTTGATCTGTATCTCAGACCCGATGGCACGGCTGAATATGATATGTATTTCGATATCAATGACGGAGAAGAGTATGTCAAGTTCGTATATGACGGAGAAAATGACAGCTTTGAGAAAGAAATAGAAGTAAAATAAAAAATGATAAAGGAGTAAAAAATTATGGAGGATCTGATTTTCTGCATTTCTGTTTTATGGCCATTTATACTGTTGTTCGGCGCGTATATCGGATATGCGGTGATAAGCATTATCACCGATAAACGCAACAAGGAGTTTATGGGATTTCTGAACGCCAATGCCAACGAAATATTATACGGCAATGGCAGCGAGTTCAGAGGGCAGATTTACACTAAGGAAACCATGCTTGTCAGATACAGAATGTGCATATCTTACTTGATCATGACAAGTTCACAGTATACATACTATATGCCCTATGATAAATCGAAAAAGTTTGCTGTTCTTACATTTCTCATTACTCTTATCGGAGGGTGGTGGGGATTTCCGTGGGGACCCATCAAGACCATTGACACATTTATAAAAAATGCAGGTCATGATGGTATGGCTTCGGTCTATGATATTTATCGGGAATTCACTTCGCAGGAATAAGCTTGGAGGGAAATGAGTATGAAGATAAAAAATATTATGATCGCAGCTGCTGCCATAACAATGCTTTTATGCGGCTGCGGGGGGAATGAAGAAGCTGCTGAACAGCCTGTGACCGATACGTCTGTCAGCGAAGCAGCGGACAGTTTGCTTTCCGAAAGCACAATGTCCGAAAAAATTTCCGAAACAGCTGATGAAAATCCGGAATTGTCTGTGCAATTGGAGAATACTGTATCCGATGACCTGTTTAACGAAAATAAAAATGAATACGTTATTGCTCTTTGCAGTGACGGAACATATAAAAAGCTGACCGAGGAAGAATATTATACGGTCTATATGGCAGAATACATGAGCGAAATGCTTTCGGAAGAGTATTACAATGAATATGTCAAGGACTATGAGTACAGCGATGTAAGCAGCTATGAAGATTATAAAAATCAGCTAATGGAAAGCTTTGGAATATCCGAAGCTGACCTGACATCACAGGAAGAGTACAGCTGTGTATTCAGCATTTCCGGAACCTTTGATGATGAAAAAGCCGACTATGACATGGCTGCAAAAACAGCCTTTGAGTATGTCCTGAAAAAGACAGAAAACACTGCATTTTTTCAGAATGATGACGTGCAGAAAAATGTTGTCATCTATTATTATGTTGAAGGCGACGTTATGAACATCAGCGCATACGGCTATTCGGACAATGACGAATGTGAAATAATGTCGGAGGAGTTTATTTCCCTGAGCGGAAAGGATATTGTCAATATCGGCGGAATGCCCGTAGCTTCCGACACAAAAAGCCTTTACATAAGCGCATATGATGAATTAAGAGCAACTGTCCTCGATAACGGCGCAAGTGAGGAATATGATGTTGTTATCTTTGACTATGGTGCGGAGTACGGATATGAGAAGATCAAACTTGACACAGCAGAGCTTGCGGAAAAGCTGCCCGGTCTTGAGAAGCTTTTTATATCCGCATATATTGAGATAAGCGATATGACCGCTTTCTCAAGACTTGACGGATTGAAAGAGTTACAGATAGATGTGTCGGGCTGCGATGATATTTCTATGCTTTCGGGACTGAAAACGGACAGGCTTGTGATAAGCGGAATAAGCTGTCCTGCCGATGTTCTGGCAGAGCTTGATGTCAAGGAAATGTGCATAGAATGTACCCCCTCGGACGGCGTGCTTGAAAGCATATATAAGCTGAAAAATGTTTCCGAGCTGACTGTTAACAGATACAGCGATACAGAGCCTTTCCTTGCGGGAATTGAAAATATGAGCGGACTTAAAAAGCTTGATCTTTCTGTTGATTCCGAATATACCATTGATCTTGCACCGCTTGCGGGGCTAAATAATATCAAAGATTTGAAGATAATGGCACATAAAGCAAAGAACCTTGAAAAAATATCGGAAATGAAGTCAGTAAAAAAGCTTATGCTTCATAGCATGGACGAGGAAGACCTTTCCTTCCTTTCAAAAATGACAGGACTTGAGGAATTGTCGCTTATGTATGTGAACAGCTCCTTCGGTCCTTCACTGCAGTATCTGAAAAACGTGAAATATCTCTCTGTTGCGGATATTACAGACGGTGCGGATATGAGCAGAATTTATCAGATGGAAGATCTGGAGCAGCTGCTGATAATGGGTGAGAGGATCAACACACGCGGCATTGATGATCTTAAAAAGCTAAAATTCCTGAATATTATGCTTTGCAGCTACAGCGACCTTTCGGGTCTGAAAAAATGCGGAGCACTTGAAAAACTGATGATATATAACTGTGTTACTCCCGAATTTGACGCAAAGGATATCGAGGGTATGACGGGACTGAAATATCTTGATTTCAACTGTTCCGAGATCAAAAATTACGAGTCCCTCAAAACTCTTACGGGACTTGAAGAAATGAATGTGTATTTCTGTGATCTGTCCTCAGGCGAGCTGAAAGAAATAAAGAAGGCTCTGCCCGACTGCGTAATAACTCTTGATGACGGAAGTACGGTTTCGTAAATTTATAGAGGTGATGATAATGAAAACAAAGCTTTTTCCCGTAATTTTATCGGGACTTGTAATGCTGTCTGCCTGCGGAAAGGAAAATACTGCACCTGCGGAAAGTATGACAGAAGCGGTCGCAGAGGAAACGGACAATGTTCCCGCCGAAACAGAAACGGACAATGCTCCCGTCGTGACGGAAGCGGAGGAAGCATCGGAAGAAGAAATCGGAAATAATATTTATACCATTGTGACCGATGCTGACGGAAATGAAAAGGTGCTTTATTTTATGCCGGGAGACGAAAGCGAGCCTGCGTTTATTTATATGGGCAGCGATGTCAGCGACCCCGAAGGAATGATGGGATATGTTTCTGTTCTGTCGGAAAATATCCCTTCTGAAAAAAGGGATATGTTTTTCGGAAAAGATCTTGAAAATATGCTTTCAGCGTCACAGTTCAATAATTCGTATATATCCTACTATGTCTCTGAGGGAGCATATAAATTCTGTTCTGTTGCAGCCGAAAGTGATGAATTTGCTGAAATGTGCAGACTTATCGCAGCTGCCGAACCTGAGTTCATACCTGTTCCCCATGCGGAGGACGAAGGGGAAGAAATAAGCATTGAGGATTCGGAAGGCTTTTATGACTACTATAAGCGTTATCCTGTAGCGGACCTTGTTCTTCGCAGCGGAAGGGGCAGTATGTCCTCAATTATGATGATCAGCTTCGGAAGATATAATGACAGGCTGGCAGTTAAATACCACATCGAAAATTATTCCGAGCTTGATAAGCTTGCAAAAAACAACCTTGCAACCGAGGAAGAGCTGCGCGACGCTTATGGATCGTCTTTTTCGGCAGAAAGCGAATGGTTCTATGCGGACAGTATCGAAGGTGCAGACGGACTTTATGATATCCTTCTTAAAACTATAATTATGTCCGAGAAAAATGAGCTTGACAATGTAAGACAGTACAGGACTGAGCAGGAGACAGCTGAAGGCTTCACCGGCGATATTGCAGAATTTCTGTACACAGACCGAAGGGCTCTGAGCGGATATTCCGAATATATCTTTAAGGACGATATTTCATTTATGCTCCCCGAAGGAGAAGAGCCGAAAACGGTGGGCGACAGCATAATGATGTGGGATACGGGCGATGTGCAGCTGATGATAAGCACCGATTCAGAATTTGAGAGAAATGTTCTGAAAGACTATGAGGATACGGCTGAGTACAGCGGAAAATTCGGAAATAAATACTGCAGCTTAATAAGCCGTTATGATGCTGCCGCAGATAAGCGCACCGATGCGCTGTGCATTCACGGCAGAAAGCATTATTATACCGTAAAAATAACTGCAAAGGGCAGGGAGCGTACCGAGGAATATGACGCAATGTGCCGCAGTATTTTCGGAAGCTTCCGGCTTCTCCCCGAAGAGATTCCCGAGAGCGCAGAAGACATATACGGCACAGCAGCGCCAATTTCGCTGAGCGATGAGCCGAGCCGCTTTACGGACGAGGGATATTCTCTTGCGGAAGCTGTGGACTATGTGAGATATAATTCAGCAGTGCCGAAATATCAGGCTTATGTTCCGAGAGTTATTTCAGGCGGATTTTATTCTCTGGATCTCAGAAATGAGTATGAAACCAAATTCGACTGCCTGCTTGAAAAGCTTGCCGATGACGGTAATTGGTATGAAGTGCTGCCTGTAAACGAAACGTATGAGATAAACGGAGATAAATGGTTCGATATGCCCGATGTGTTCGATGAGGCAAGGCAGGTCTTTTCACTTGATCTGTCGGTATATCCTCCGCTGCCCGAGGGACGATATCGTGTGGTCAAGCCCATCCGCCGAAAGGATGATCCCGATGAGGAGTACGGAGCATTTATGGAATTCGATATGGTGCATACAGGCGAAAAGCTGGATATTTCTGCCGTATGCACAACCGACAGCTTCCCCACAGCCCCCAATAGCATTGATGTAAAGATCACCTCCGACTTTATGTTTGCCGAAGGTGAGAATTACGATATTGAATACTTTGACGGCGAAAAATGGAGCTCTGTCCGAAAAAAACCTATACCGATAAACTCTGTCGGCGGCAGCTATTCTATGGATCTTGTGGAAATAACGGAAGACAGCAAGGAATATCTGACCGAAGATTTCGACCTTTCACGCATCGGAAAATACAGACTGAGGATAGCGGTATCCGATGTCTCAAGCAGTTTTTCGGACAATTACGCCCCTGTATATGCCGAATTTTCGGTAGGTGCGTATGCTGTCTAATACTAATCTTCAATCAACCTATAGACAAATCCTCGGCTGAAATAATCCCATTCGTTGTCAAGCTCCCTTGCAAGGCGGCAAGCCTTGCTGCGGTCGCTTTCCTAGACTGGAATTATTTCATCTGTCGGCTTTGTCTATAGAACGATCAAAGATTAGTATGATCGGTATTATTTGCGAATAGATTTTTGAGCAGGAGATCCGCTTGGGATCAGTGGTTTTTCTGCTCAAAAGCCTTGAGCGAATGTTTTTTCAGTGCCGCCTCCAGCAGTTCGGGAAGTCTTTCGGGCGGACAAGCGAAGCAGGGAATGTCAAGAGCAGCAGCCTTGTCCGCCAGAGCAGCATCATACATAGGCTTTCCGCTGTCTGATATGGCAAGAAGTATCACCAGATTAACGCCCGATTGCTTCAGTTCCTCCAGCCTGCGGATAAGTCCGTTTCTGTTGCCGCCCTCACAAAGGTCGGTAACGAGGAACATTGTGGTCTTTTCGGGCTCCTCGATAAGCTCTGTGCAGTATGCAACGGATCTTTCAATATCCGTACCGCCGCCCAGCTGTATTCCGTAAAGAAGCTCCACAGGGTCGGAGCAATGCTCGGTAAGGTCGGTCACATTGGTATCAAATGCAACTACATGAGTTTTCAGCGAATTCATACTGGCAAGGATACAGCCCACAACAGAGGAATATATTGCAGATTCGCCCATCGAGCCGCTCTGGTCTATATCAATGATAACAGTCCTTGAAGCGGAACGGGAAGCTCTTTCGTAAAAATAAAATTTTTCCGGAAGAATAGTATTAAGGTCAGGGTCATAATTTTTCAGATTGCGCCTGATTGTCAGCTTGCAGTCAAGTGCTGCCGCAGAGGGTATGGGAGAATGATTTCTCCTGTTGAGGGCAGATGTTACAGAACGCTTTATATCATCGGAAAGGCGGCGGTTTATATCCTCCACTATTTTTGCGATATATGCCCTGGCATTGTCCTTTGACTTCTGCGGTATCTGGTCCTTGAGCATAAGAAGGAGCGAGGCTGTATTTATATCAGGCTCGATGGAATCCAGCATTTCAGGCTCGAAAAGGAGCTGCTTCAAGCCCTTGCGCTCAATGGCGTCATTCTGTATCACCTTTATTTCCATTGGAGAAAAAAGGGTGCGCAGATCGCCCAGCCATTTTGTAAGCTTCGGTGAGGAAGGACCTCTGCCCGCACTGCCCGAAAGCACCCCTCCGTCATTCCCGTATATCTGCGACAGAGCGCTGTCCATCAGCATTTCCTCCGCCGAAAGTGCCGCTGCGCCGCCCATCTGCTCCATCATCTTTTCGCTGTCCGCTCCCAGAATGAGCCGCCAGCGTTTCAGTATTTCCTTATTATCCATCATATATCACCAAAATCAAAATCGTCAAGCTCGTCAATAGACTGCTGTTCATCTGTACTCAACTGCATTGTAACGAATTCCGCCGCAGCTTCCTTTGATATTCCCAGCACTTCACCGATATTCTCCGCAATATCGGATCTTTCCGAAGGAGAAAAATCGGAGAATGTCCTTCTGAGAGTCACAAGAACGGGCTTAAATTCGTCATCATCAAGCTTTGAAACAAAATCGCAGAGCTTTTCCCATACAGACAGTCTGCTGATAAGGGAGCGCCTGTTTCGCCTTGCCAGTCCTTCAAACCACATTGCAGCTTCCCCGGGAGGCGTGCCTGCGGAAAGCCGCCTGTTTATCAGCTCAGAAAGCTTTTCGGAAGATATCCTTCCCCGCTCTGTCAGCAATGCGGTCGAATAGCCCGACAAAAGCGGATTTGAAAAGTTATTGTCCGCTATATCAGAAAGCAGCGTGATAAATCTGTCGGTATCAAGGAATCCATGGGCAAGGCAGGCATCGTTCACAGCCGCCATTGATGTTATAAGCAGCTCTGCCCCGTTTCTGTCGCACACCACCGCTGAGGGCATACACAGGCAAAATCTCAGATACAGCTTTTCCATCAGCGGATAGATAGGTTCTGTGTCTATCCTTCTGATACTTCCAAAACGGACAATGGTGGACAGAGTTCCGATGGTTTTTCCCGTATCCTCAGCCGAGGAGCAGTCCGCAGTCTGCTTCTGAATTGCGGAAATTGCCGTAGAAATGCAGTCGGTCAGTCCGCCGTCAAAGGCATCGGAAAGTATATTTGCCGCAGAATTTACGGTTTCCGCTTCATACAGTCTGAAATTCAGCTCATATTCTGCCGCCAGCTTTACGGTATCGCCTTTCAGAGAGGCTTCTACTATTTCAATTTCCGCCTCGGGAGTCCACTGCAAACGCCAGCGTTCAGCCCATGTGGCATTATCCTGACTTCTTGGCTGAGTCTCCGCAAAGCATATGCCTAAAATGCGAAGTCTATGCAGGAAGAACGACCTGTTCAGATCAAGAAATGCAGACTTTTCCGTTTTCACTCTCAGGTTTTCACGCAGATCAAGCTCTATATCCTCTGCGGCAGCTTTTCTGTATTTTTCAAGCTTTAACTCTTTAAGCTGTCTTGTAAAATCCTCCTGAACAGAAGTACATACAGTGCCATCGGGGAGAGAGCCTATTTTTGTGCCGATCTCCGTATCGGCGCAGGCAAGGGATATTTCTCCGAATGAGCCGTGACCTATACAAGTCACTGCGGCATCACGCAGGTCGGTCATATTGGGATATTTTCCGCCGCGCATAACCGCAAGAGTATCTGCAAGCCGTTTTGCTTCAATTACCTCGGCAGTAGATGCGGCATAGCCGTTCTCTCGCTGATATGAGGCAATCATGGAAAGATATCTGTCCGCGCTGCTGCCTAATGTGCCTTTAAGTCTGCTGTTCCACAAAAGCTCGAAATATGCAGGCGCCCTGCTTCCTGCGCCATAGCCCGAACGGGAGGATAATCTGTAGTAGGAATATGGCATTAAGGTAGCCTTTGCCTTGACGGAGGGAAGCTTCCCCGTGAGCCTTCGGTCATCATCGGAAAAGGGGATATCCTTTATGCCTGCTGTATGAAATGAGCCTGTTATTACGCATATCTTTTCTGTCGGGACTTCCTTTTCACATTCGGAAATTACTTTTCTCATATAGCTTTCCCGAAGCCTGTTATGCTCGTCATTCTCGGAAAATTCACGCAGACTTTTTCCGTATTCGGAAACCGCTTCAATAAGATCCTCATAGCTTTCGCACTGCTCGAAGGTGTATTCCCAGAAGGAATCATTGTCCGTTCCCGAAACCTTTTCCATCTCGGTATAAACGGAAACCCGTTCAGCCTTTTCCTCTTCCTGCTTGTTCTGCTCTTCATTCTGATGTGCAAGCAGGCAGTCTGAGGGCAGATCGCAAAAGCATACCCGTCTGCCCTTTTTTATAGCCCATCTCATAGCCTGATATTCGGGTGAAAACTCCGCAAGGGGAAATAATACTGTCTTAACGGGTGCGTCCTCGGTATATGCAAGGATAGCCGCAGGCATTACCGCTTCATGGCTGCAAAGCGGTCCAATAAGGTGACTCAGGTCGGAGGGCCCTTCTATCAGAACGATTTCCGGGTCGTTTCTGTCAAGAAATTCTCTGACATAAAAAGCGCAGGCGGGTGAAAGATGACGCACTCCGAAATACGCAGCCATTATGAATTTCTCTCCTTACATTCGGCATAAAGCTTTGAACAGCCGCTTCTTTTACGCATTACATTCTCAAGATATTCCGTCCAGACAGCCTTGTCCTTGTTATCGTCCTTTACGACCGCACCCTGAAGTGCCCCTGCAAGGTCGTAATCGGTTATAACGCCATTTCCGAAGCTGCCTGCGAGAGCCATGCTGTTTATGAGCAGGGAAATGGCTTCTGCGGAGGACAACACTCCCGATGTGGTCTTGAGCTTGACCTGTCCGTCAAGGGTCTGTCCGCTTCTGAGTTCACGGAAAATGGTAACGACTCTTTCAACGGCAGTTCTGTCGGGAAGCTTTGCATTAAGCCCGAAGCTGTCCGCAAGCTGTGCTACTCGGGTCGTAACTATTTCAATTTCCGTTTCGATATTTGCGGGTGCGGGGAGTACAACGATATTGAAACGTCTTTTTAAAGCGGAGGACATCTCATTTACGCCCTTGTCCCTTGTATTTGCGGTTGCAATAATGGAAAATCCCTTCTTTGCGGCAACCTCTTCATTAAGCTCGGGAACGGAAATGCGCTTTTCGGAAAGTATGGAAATAAGTGCGTCCTGCACCTCGGAGGCGCAGCGGGAAATTTCCTCGATTCGGGCAATGGTTCCCGTTTCCATTGCGTTATAAACGGGACTTTTTACAAGCGCCTCATGAGAGGGACCCTTTGCAAGGAGCATTGCATAATTCCAGCTGTAGCGTATCTGCTCCTCGGTGGTGCCCGCGGTGCCCTGTATCACTCGGGACGAATTGCCGTTTATGGCGGCGGTGAGATGCTCGGAAAGCCATGATTTTGCGGTTCCCGGCTCTCCTATCAGAAGCAGCGCACGGTCTGTTACAAGGGTGGCAATGCATATCTCGGCAATGCGCCTGTCGCCCATGTATTTTGGCGTAATGACTGTATTTCCCGACTTGCCGCCCATGATGTATGTAAGCACAGACTTGGGCGACATTCTCCAGCCAGTGGGAACGGGATTTTTCTCGTTTGCAATAAGGGCTTCAAGCTCGGTTTTGTAAAGCTCCTCTGCGGGAAGTCTTAAAATATCTGACATAGCGTTTTATCCTTTCATAATAAATTCTATCCAGCTTTTGATATTTTTCATAAGATCGTTACGAGTGTTTTCATTAAAATTGCCCTTTGCCGCCGCAACACGGTTTAAAAGCTCTGTAAGCTCGTCTATCTTGTCGGAATAGGACAGAGGCAGCCGATTTATTATTGAACAAGAGGTGGAAGCTCGCTTTGTAATTAGGGTACTGTAAATATATTCCGAAGCAATACCTCTGCACCTGTCAGCCATACTTTCGGGGCAGTACTTTGCAATAAGGTCAACACAGTAGTAAGAGGGGCATTTATTTGCCATATCAAAAGCAGCGTCAAGTACAGCGGAAACAATGCGTTCCCTGTCATAAGGCGCACAGCCCTCGATAAATCCCAACAGCGAGGAACAGATATGTTCATAGAATTTTTCATTTATATCGGACAGACTGCACATAACTCCAAGCAGGCTGTCGGGAAAGCTTTCAAACAGAAAAGCCTTGCCCGCAGGCTCGCTGCCGTTTTCGGCAGGACCGCAGCGATACTCCGTAAAATATGCTTTATGAGCGGAAGAATATCTGATGTCGGCAAGAAGACTTGTTACGGTATAATGCAGCTTTTCAAGGCTGCCCGAAAGAACGGAAACAGCATCATCGGGGTCATATATAAGCTTCATAAAGAAATATGCGGGAACAAATTCATTGGGGCTTTTCTTATAAAGCTCGGATATCAGACAGCGGAATTTATCGTTGTCCTTATTTTGCAGATTTTTTATCAGAGTATCATTAAGAGAAGCATAATAATTTTCAGTCAGCTGCTCTCCTGCGCCCCACTTTTTAATGATATCCACCGCTTCAAGATAGCAGTCGGCAATGCCGCTTTTGTTTTTGAAAAGCGAAACAGTTCTTTCTATGGACAATGCCGACAATAAAATATCCTTATCGCAAGGGACCTGTGCCGTTTCATTCATCTTCGCTCTTACGAGCTCCTCGGCAGTTTGTGAGGGCGATATGCGTACATGATCCGCATATTTATCATAATTTCCGTTTGACTTTTCAATAAGCTTTGAGAGTATTTCCTCAGCCTCGGGCGGGTCAAGCTCCAGCACAGCCATAAGAGCGGCATTTTTCACCTTGCCCTTTTCGGTGTTATAAAGCTCAAGAAGAATATCGGAATTTGCGGTATCATGGGACATGGCTTTGATCGCAGAAATTCTTATATTCTGCGGAGCTTCCGGATTTTTTGCAAGAGAAATATAATAATCATTTTCCTTTGCTCCCGCAGCCATATAAATATAATCTACTGTTTTTCCCGAAGCCTTTTCATCTGTAAGGTCAACGGTATTTCTGAGCATTGGCACCATAGCTTCACCGTATATATTGATAACATTTTCGGCAAAGCTGTCAAGATAGACATTTCCATTTTCCGTCGCTCTGATAAATGCCGAAAGAACTCTTCCGTCGGAAACGAGCCTTATCTCACTTTCGGTAAGCTCCTGAAGCTTGGGACTGCATTTTTCTATCTTTTCGCAAAGCTCGGAAAGAGCGGAATAGGTCACAGGAATGATTTTCATTTCCGCGTTTATTTCAGACGGCTGTGTTTCGGAAGAGTCTCCGAAGCTGCCCTGCGTAACAGCCAGCGCGTCCGCAAGAGCAATGCAGTCGGAAAGCACGTCCGCAGGATGATCCGATGTGAACAGCTTTGCGCAGTCCGAATAAAGCTTCATAAATGCCTTGTTTGCCTGCGCAAGCGGCTCAAAGGCTTCAATGGCACGCCTTAATCTGAAATCCTCATTTACTGCACCGCAGCCCGATGCAGCAGAGGCATAAAGTCTTGTTCTAAGCTCATAAAAAGGAATAGTGTTCATTTCAAAGCCCCCTTAGTTTTATTTTGAAATTGTAAAATAAGCTCATCTGTGAATTTTCTTGACTCCTCAAGCATAGCTGTGTCCGCCGCAAGCATTGGCAGCCGGAGCTTCTTTTTTAGTGAAATAAGCTCCGAAAGCTTCCCCTCGTCCGTCATAGGGATAAACCCCAGTATCTGTCTTGCATTACTAAAGCATGAGTTATATTCGGTCTTCTTTATGGTGTAATGCTTTGCCACAAAAAGCATATATCTTGAAAACAGTTCCTCGGCATTTTCGGAGTTAAGTATATTGTTCCGATAAAGCACTCCCACCGATTCCATTCCCGGGCAATATGCAGCAGTTTTCAATGAAAGCGCCGCAGCTGCCGATTTATCAAGATTTTCAAGTGCCAAACAGCAGTCGTTGGATATTCTCATAATATTTAGATGAGCCCTATGAAGAGCGGCTTCTCCGCCAAACTGCTTCACAAGCTTTATCCTTTCGATAGGATTGCGGCAGGCTTTGTCGGTATCAATAAATCCATCAAGCTCCTCCGTATCGGAAAGGAGCTTCACAAGGCATTTCACGTTCTCTTCGGGAACAGCGACCCGGTTTCCGCCCCTCGGATAAAGATAGCTGAAGGGCATGATGTATTTTCCCACAGCTCCGCAGAAACGTATCTCCTTGACTACCAACGAAATGTGATAATAATATTTTTTATACAGTTCCCTATTGTTTTCAATAAAGCTGCTGTCAGAATAAATAAGGTTCATAAGATACCATGCGGGGATGATCTGCGGTGCCTCCGCACATACCTTCTCAATAAGCTGCTTATACCTCTCGTCATAGGGGTATTCACGGATATTTTCAATAAGCAGCTCCCTGATATTATTTACCATCAGGTCCTGATTGACAAGGGTAATCAGAATATCCTCACAGTCATATGTAAATCTCAGCATATCACAGAGTCTGAACAGTCTTACGCTCCGATCATGGTCGCTGCTGTTTCTGAAATCGTCAATAGCGCCGAAAATCTCCTTTCGGACATATTCAGTAATTATGTGAGAGCAGGACGCCGAAAGATATTTCAAATCGCTTTTCTTGTCGTTTTCAAGAAGCTTTTCCCATATCTCCGCCGTTTCGGGGATATCAGATCTGCCCAGAGCCGTAAGCGCGGCAGATCTTATTTTCCCCTTTTCGGTACGGTAAATTTCTGTCAGCCGTTCGGCATTTTCAGAGGAGTATCTCATTGCAAGAACAGCTTCCGCACGCACTTCTGTACTCTGATTTTCATCAGCCGCAAGAGATACATAAAGCTCATTTTCCTCCGCTCCTGCAATTTTTCCTATAAGCCTTATGCTGTTGACCTTTGCCTTATCCGAAAAGCGGGTAAAATTGTTTTTCAGTATCGGAACAAGCCTTTTGCCGTAGTTTTCGGAAAATATAAAGGATATGGGGTGAAGCTCGGCCCTGTCAAGTATTTTTAAAAATGCCGCAAGAACACGGGTATCCATGAAAAGCTCTTTTTTCGTATCACCGTCATAAAAAAGCTGCCAGTTGAGCGCCGACAGCTGCGAAACAGCCGAATTTATTTCCGAGTATGTAAACTGTGAGCCGTTTGTCTCGTAAACCTCGACTGTACTTTCTGCCGTTTCGGAGCTGTCCGAAAATCCTCCCTGCACCACCGCCAGCGCGTCTGCAAGAGCAATACATTCGGCAAGCTTGTCCGCCGGATTTGCCGCTGTGAAAAGTTCCCCGCAAAGAGCATATAGCTTCATCATAGGCTTGCTTGAAGCCATTTCTGCACCGAACTCCTGTACAGCTCTTTTCAGACGGAAATCCTCCGAAACAGTTGCCGTACCCGAAGCGGCAGCGGAGTAAAGCCTTTTCCTAAGCTCATAGAATTTCGTAATATCCATATCAGCAAAGCCTCATAATTCCCTTTTCGGTTACGATGGAAATGGGGCATATATAAATTCTCTTTTCTTCGGGAATGTAGAAAAGCTCGCCAAGCAGTGCGCCGTTTCTGAGATATTCATTGCCTGTGACCTTCAGCACATCGGCAGTATCGGGATAATTCTCATTTGCTCTGAGTGCAATGGTTTCATCGCCCAGCTTCATTACAGGGTGTCCGTCGGATACCGCAAATTCAATGCTGTCAAACCTTATAAGCATAGCAACGCTTTGGTCGGAAAGCGTGTTTTTCAGCTCATTCTTTGCCTTCTTCACAGCCTCGGAAATGCTGCCCTCTGCTTTGCTTATTATAAGCGGATATGTTTCGGGCGCAGCATCGGTTATTTCGGCGGCTTCCCATCTGATGCGTCTGTTCATTCCGCCGGGATAACGGTAAAGCTCCTTTATAAAATGCATTCCGAAAACGCTGTCCTCAGATTTGATATATTTCTGTGCTTTCAGCGGACGGATATTTTCGGTCTTTGATATTTCGCCCGTTTCAATATCCGCCCAGTATGCCGTATCAATATCCGCCTTGTGCATATCATCGTGAAGCACGGTAAAGGAGAGCTGGAGAATAGCCGCATTTTCCTTGTACAGACCGATCTCCTTGAGCTGAGAAAGCTTCCAGACATTGCCCATTGCCTCGTAAAGTATGCTGTCCTCGGGAAGAACTTCTCCGCTCTCAAGCTTTGACTTTATGTATGCCTTGCTCTTTTTTATGGTCGAGGAAAGCTTGACGCAAAGAGCCGTAAGCCTGTCTGTTTCTGCGTCATCGGGGGCAGCTGAAAGCTTTTCCGCAGCAGAAACGATCTCATTCATTATTGCCTGAGGCTCGGGAAGATAATAGTCGCCAAGCTGCTTTGCAAGGGTCTTGTACTGCACCGCAGACGTTCTGCTCACAGAAGATATGCCCCTTGTAAACATATCGGAGACGAACTGCTCCGCAAGCTCCAGACCCTCTGCCTGTTTTTTCAGCTTCTTTTCAGCAGCAGCCTTGTTCTGTTTGGGAGCTTTTTTCTCCTCTGCAGGCATAGCTGCCTTTTCAGCCCGCTTTGCGGCTCTTTCACGCTTTTGTGCAATATCGTCCGGTATTTCCGATACTGTAAATGTCTTTTTTGCCAGCCATTCGTACATTAACGCAAGGCTGTGCTTGCAGGGAAACTGCCTGCTGGGACAGGAACAGCGAAATACGGGAGACTCCCCCGAAAAATCCGCAGAGGTATGGTAGGGATTTTTTCCGCTGCCCATACATTCGCCGAAGATAAGCGTTTCGTCCTCGGTCTTTGAAAGTGCTTTGAAATCTCCCGAAGAAGATATTTTCTTTCCGTTTGACACCGCCGCCGCATTGGGAGCAAGCGAGCGGATAAGCTCTTCCGTTATGATATTTGCAGAAGCCATTTTTATTCCTCCCAAAATTTCAATATTCATATCCGTTAAGATGATTATAGCATATTATCTGTGTAAAAAATCGGACAATAAGATCAAGGCTCATTTATATGCATATCAGGAAACAGCTCTCCTAAAAAACGAAGCATTTCCATGTTGTCCTGCTTTTTCGCATACCGAGCAGCCCTGCGGATATGGAGCCTTAAATATTCCTCGTATCGTGTGCGGCTTTTGCCTGTCAGCTTATATCCGCCTTTCAGTCGCTTGTATGCAATATCAATAAGCATATCTTGCCATTGCATCATAAGGAAAGCGTGTCACAGCAATGACCTCTGCACCATTTCTGAGAAGTCTGAGACAGCTTCTAAGACACTGCCGCATATTTCCACCTGCCTTATTTACAATTATAACATTATAAAAATAAACTGTCAATCTTTACTTAATATAATTATTGTACTATAAATATTTATGCCTTTCCTCGTGCATTTGCAGTGCGGCGGGAGATTTATAGATCGGCTTGTTTTTGCCCGGGCATAATTTTAATCCTGTTTTAATTTGACATCTGCGCTGTGTATGGTATAATATTGACAGTAAACCATACGGAGCGTGATAAAATGCCTGATGAACTCATGATTATCATTTATGTTATTGTCATAATTATACTTTCGGCGGCAGTCATAACATTTATGAAGGCTCGTGAAAAAAATCTCGACAGAAAAGCTGCAAAGGCGCTTATCGGCTCAGCGGCTGACGGAAGGATACCCGAAAAGGACAGCGTCTCTTCATATTATAAGGCAAAGCTGCAAAGCTGCGAAGAATATGTTGATGATATTACGATGAAGGACCTTGACTTTGACAAGGTGTTCGGCAAAATAGATACCTGTATGACCTCTGTGGGAGAAGAATATCTATACAGTCAGCTGCATTTCTGTGACGCCGATGCACGGGAAAAGATAAATGAGCTGTGCAGTATTATGTCCGATGACCCTAAGACGCGTCTTGATGTCTGCACAGAGCTGTATGATCTCAGTATCATAAACTATAACGGCGCTGCGGATATTGTATGCGGAAAGCCCCTTGATGAATTCAAGGAAAGGACGAAGTATATTCTGTACCCTTTATCCACGATCATATTTTTAATAATAGCGCTCATTTCTGCCGCATTGAGTATCTTACCGCTGTCTGCTGTATCATCGATTTTGTTTGTATGTGCGGCAACGCTCAACCTGATAAAATTTTACACAGCACGGAAAAAGCTGTTTACCTGTATGGGAGCTGCAAAATATATTGCTATGCAGATAGAGACAGCGGAAAGCTTATCGGGAATTGAAAAAATATCGGCTGTTTTTCCCGAAATGAGAGAGGTTTGCAGAAGGCTTTCCCCTTTGAAAAGGAACATCGGGCAGATGCCTTCGTTCGGTATGGGTGATGCTTTTGAAATAATTGCCGATATTTTCAAAGCCTGCGTTCAGTCCGAGGTCCATGCGTATTGCAAGGCAAGGAGGCTTATTTCGGAGCATCTGAGCGATGTGGAATACATTTACAAGGCTGTGGGAATTATTGACAGTGCCTGCGCTGTGCTGAATTACCGTGAAAATCTTTCCGTATGGTGTTACCCCGAGTTTACGGAGAAAAATGAGCTTCATACAGTGGGTATGGTACATCCGCTTATAGCTGACCCTGTTTCCAATGATGCGGACATTTGCAATGACATACTTCTTACCGGTGCAAATGCCTCGGGAAAATCCTCATTTATCAAAGCGTTGGCACTCAATGCGATATTTGCACAGGCAATAGGCATATGTACAGCTGAAAGCTTTTCGCTTAAACCGTGCAAGATAATCACATCAATGGCAGTGAATGACAATATAAGCGATGGCGACAGTTATTTTATGGCTGAGCTGAAGTCAATGCGGCGCGTGACCGAAAAGGGCAAGGCTGAGCCTTGTATATGCTTCATTGACGAGATACTCAAGGGAACCAACACAACCGAAAGAATTGCCGCCTCCGAAAGTGTCCTCGAATATATGCACAGCTCGCCCAGCCTCTGCATTGCGGCAACTCATGATATTGAGCTTACGGAAAAGGACAACGGTTATGACAACTTTCACTTTTCGGAAAAGGTCATTGACGGAAATGTCTGCTTTGATTACAAGCTGAAAAAGGGTGCCGCATCATCTAAAAATGCTATCCTGCTTATGTCACAGCTGGGCTTTTCACGGGAGATAGTAAACAGGGCAAATGAGCTTGCAAAATAAAATATCAAGCTGTCACAAGAACGGTGAATATGACGCTCATTTTCCGCAACAAATACATGATTGAAGAAAGTTGTTATTGTATAAAAATGCGAAGGTGATCTGTGATGAAAGAAAATATTATATCGAAATTGACTTCCAAAGATGATAAATATGCCTGTGCTTTTGCCGATAAGATCATATCAGAAAGCAAAGAAACAGATGAATGGTATGAATATTTCAATGACTTTGCTTCATTGCTTGACCACCCAAAATCATTGGTAAGAAATCGAGTATTGTATATTCTTGCGGCAAATGCGGGATGGGATGAAGAAAACCGTTTTGATGACATCATATCCGATTTTCTCGCACATATAACTGATGAAAAACCCATTACTGCCAGACAATGTGTTAAAGCTCTTGCGCAGGTGGGTCAGGCAAAGCCGCAGTATATTCCGAGAATATTGTCCTGCTTGCAGAGTGCCGATCTATCAAAGTACAAGGACAGTATGCGCTGCCTGATCGAAAAGGATATTGCAGAAACCGAAAAGATTTTGACCGCTTCCGATTTATACGGCGCCCGAGAAGACGGTGCGAAATGAGTGCAGGCGTACAAGCTCAGTAAAAATCAGAGTTTGGCGCGGTCGCTGTAAATGAACGTGTTGTTATTGACGATAATATCATTACTTGTTTTTGTCTCAAAACAGCCGCCGATGAAAAGGCTTCGGAGCTTTATGAGCAGCTTAATGTGAGCCTAGACGGATAAAGCAAAAGGTGTGATACCGCTGTGACGGTATCACACCTCAGCATGTCGATAAAGCGGATAAATGAAAAAAGTTGCACAAATAAACACAACACTAAAAGTTTCGCTCAAGCCTTTTCCAAAGGCTTGCAGGTTTCCAAAGGGCGGCGCCCTTTGGTCGCCCTCCGCAGAGGGCGAAATCCCCTTTATCCTTCCAAAACGGAGCAGGGGTGAGGAAATGCGACAGCATTTCCGAGGGGCGCGAACACGACCGCGCCCCTTGTAGAGCGCTCAAACACACTTACCCTCAAAAACGTTCCGGTGGAACGTTTTTGACAAAGCAATTTTAATATGGAGTTGTGCATATTATATAATAGTCGTTCCTTTTTCGACAGACTGAGGTGTGATACCGCTGTGACGATATCACACCTTTTGCAGTTGTATTAGTATCAGAGCCGTTTATCTCTCAACAGGGTTCAGCAGAACATCATCAATTGTTCCCCAACCCTTAGCATCACAGGAAATTGCAATGCCAACTGTTATCTCGCCGCTTTCCGTGGCAATGTTTTTTATGGAAGGCGACTGCCAGTTTGCCCAGCCTACAACGCCTGTTTCCTGAGTATATTCCTTGCCGTCGGCAATTGCATAGATGTACATTGTATCATTTGCACAGTCGCCGCCCTGGAGTGACAGCGAGAAATTATATGCGCCCGGCTTGAGATTTTTAACGGTCTGTTCAAGCCTAAAATCCACCTTGTTTTCGGAATAGAAATGGAAGGAGATATTTCCCGTTTTTGCATCGGTGGATTTTTCCTGGAAATCAAGCTCGGTGGTGACATCATTTACGTTAATGACATTCCACATAGAATAGTCCTTGTTTTCAAAGCTGTAATTCTCGATATAATTGGGCTCCACCATGGAAACGGTACACTTGACGGGCATACCGTCGGCTGTGCCGTTTACCGTATAGTCGTTTGCACCGCAGCTCTGCATAAGGCTTTCATCATAGCTTTCCCATTCCACCTTTACCTGCTTTCTCTCGCCGTTGTTGTAAATGGCGTCGGCAGTCTCGGGGAGAATGATATCATCACCCAGACGTATTATGGTCATACAGTCGGATATTGCGTCGATCCTTATGTCGGTAACGGTGCCCGTGTAAACATATCCGAAGGTTTTAAGGGATTCAAGGGGAGTGCCGTCCTTGGCAAACAGCGCCTGATTATCCCAGCTTGAGCCGCCGTAATAAACGCCTGCGTCACCCGGGTCATATTCTCCGGCATAGCTTGACGCCCAGCCTGAGCCGAACTGCTCCCAGAGCTTAAAGCGGTCGTCATAATTTTCTCCCGGAACAGGGATCCAGGCAGGCTCCCAGTAGCATACTCCGATACCCTTTTCACCTGCGTTGTGAACTGCCTGTATTACATCGCTGATACCGTCAGCCTGACCCTGCACGGTGAACTGATAATGCTTTTCGTATGTACCGCCGTCCCCGATGGTATTTGCGAAATCATCGCCGTCCTCGGAGGTGTATGCATAGGACATTTCGGCAACCATAACATACTTATCGTATTCCTCGGATATCTTTTTAAGTATGGCAGTAAGATTATCGAGAGTGCCGTGCCAGTATGAATAATATGAGCTTGCAAACACATCGTAGTCAACATTATAATTTGCAAGTATCTTCGCATACTGCTCGTAATTATCGGGCTTTTCGGGATTGGTAAAATGAACGGCAATAAGTATATTGGGGTCTGTTTCACGGACTGCCTTTGCTCCTGCGTTCATAAGCCCCGTTATCTTTATCCAGTTTGTCTCGCCGCACATAGCCCCCGTTGTTTCATTGCCTATCTGCACCATGCCCACATCTGCGCCTGCCTTGATGATGCTTTCAAGGCTCTCTTTGGTGAAGCTGTAAAGCGCGTCGGATTTTGTATCAATATCCATATCTGCCCATGCCTTTGGCACCATCTGCTTTGAGGGGTCTGCCCAGAAATCGGAATAATGGAAATCTACAATGGTCTTAATGCCGTTCTCGGCAGCACGCTTTCCTATCTCAGCCGCGGCTGAAACGTCATTTCCGCCGCCGCCATAGCTGTTTCCCGCTGCGTCAAAGGGGTCGTTCCATACCCTTACACGGACATAGTTTATACCGCTCTGCTTGAGAGTTTTGAAAATATCCTGCTCGCTGCCGTCAAAGCCCTTATAAACAACTCCGCTTTTTTCCTCCGAAAGGACCGAAGAAATATCAACGGCACGGATAAAATCGGTGCTGAGACCGTCAATCTTGTCCACGTAAATTGATGAGCTTACAGGCTCGCTTCCTGTTATCCACGAATTGTCGCTGTCGGTCTTGAACTCAAGGGGAGCGGACGATGTTATTGTTCCGCAGGCACTCAGAAGCATTGCCGCCGAACAAATAAATGCTAATATTTTTTTCAAAATATATCCTCCTGTTCCGGGAATTATGACAAATGCACTGTTCATAATCAATACTATGAACAGTGCATTTGGACTTATTGGGAATTACCGAGATCAGTTGTTTGCTGTGATAGCGGAGTCGAGAGCGTCAAGCTCTGTCTTAACGTCTGCGCCGTCCCAGATGTTGCAGGACGCACTTCCTGAGGACTCCCAGAATGCTGTCATCTGAGGAACAGAGGGCATGGGGAATGCATAGTCGAGCTGTGCGATAAATCCGAGAGCTGCCTCGCTGTCAACTGCGATATTGGTAGAGGGAAGAGCGCCTGTGATCTCATATCTGAGCTGCTGCATTTCATCGGTGATAAGGAACTGTGCAAACTGAGCAGCCTCTTCGGGGTGATCGGAATATGCAGAAACGAACATTCCTCTTGTGCCCGAGAAGGAAGCAGCAGGGTCGCCGCCATTTGTAAGAGAAGGAATGGTGGTTACGCCGAAGTCAATGCCTGCCTCTGTGAAGGAAGCAACGTTCCAGGGACCTGTGATGTGCATAGCAGCTGTGCCCGCCTTGAATGCGCCGTCTGCAGTATCTGTACCCAGGTCAGCAGAAGCAACGGGAATGATATCGTGAAGCTTCTGGAACATCTTCATGCCGTTTACAGCGTCATCGGTATTCAGATAAGAGGAAGATGTATCTGCTCCGCTTGCGCCGAAAAGACGGTTGCCGTTGCCTGTTGTGAAGAGAATGGTGTAGTATATCGATGTAACGTCCATAACGATGGGATACTTGTCGGGATTTGCTTCTCTGAAGGACTGACCCCATGTATAAAGGTCGTCCCAGTTCTTGGGGACCTCATCGTCGGAAATAAGAGCTCTGTTGTAGAAGAGAGCGTATGTCTCGGCAGATGTGGGATAACCGTACATTGTGCCGTCATATGTGAGAGCGCTTGAGCAGGAACCGAGGACCTGACCCTTTACACTGTCAGCATCAGCAGTAGGAAGAATGTGTCCCCCTACAACGAGCTCGCCCAGCTTATCGTGAGGAGCGGCGAAGAGGTCGGGGCCTGTGCCTGCGGGGCCGTCAAGCGCGATGGCGCTTGTGGAATCGCCAAGCTCAACGTTTACAAATTCGATCTTGATGTTGGGGTTCTGCTCGGTGAATTTTTCGCCTGCCTGCTGTATCCACTTGTCGGGTCCGTCAACGGATTCCCATACCTTGAGAGTTACAGGCTCACCGGAGGAAGCTGCGGGAGCGTCTGCTCCGGTGTTTGCTGCGGTGTCTGTGCTGCTGTCTGTCTGGCTGCCGCAGCCTGCGAACATCATAGCTGCGCTTGATAATGCGAGAACTGATGCGAGTATACGTTTTTTCATAATGATACCTCCAAGTAAAATATACTTTGATTTTGTCCGACTGTACGACTGCGCATTATTTATTCTGTCGGTGCATTACTTTGCGCAATCGTTTGCCCTAAAACAAGAATAACACATTATCATTGATTTGTCAATATCACAAATATAACGATGTTTGTCAAAAATAATTGTGCAATAATTACATACATTGCGTATTTGCCAAATTTTAATGCGCAACGCGCAAATTGAGTACCATAATATGCAAAATCACTTTAATGTGCAATATTCACAATAATTTTTGCATTTATTTATTAACTTTATTTATTGACAACAAATAATATGTATGATATCATAGTCTTAACGAAAGCAATCGGTTGCGCAAGCCGCGATCCGGATCTTTATACAAATCAAAATATTACGGAGCAAATAACTTATGAGCTTTTCAAATGAAAAAAACACTTCCAAAGCCTCGCTGGACGATGTGGCAAAGGCACTGGGAGTATCAAAATCCACCGTTTCCAGAGTCCTTTCGGGAAAAGGAAGGATAAGCGAGGAAACCAGACAAAAGGTGATGCAGTGCGCTGCACAGATGAATTATCAGCCCAACGTCATTGCCAGAGGCCTTGCACAATCCAAGACCTTCAATATCGGCGTGGTGCTGCCCTATGAGAAGGATCTGGGCGAGATACCGTTCTTCCAGAACTGCCTTACGGGGATATGCGAAACGGTTTCTTCAATGGATTATGATGTTATAGTTGCTATGGCGGCGGCTGACGACGCGTCGCAGCTTGACAGGATAATACGCAACCGTAAGGTAGACGGCGTGATACTCACCCGTTCCGTAACAGGCGACCCCGCGGTAAAGCTGCTGAAAGAAAACGACATTCCCTTTGTACTTATCGGCTCCACCGCAGATGACTCTGTTGTGCAGATAGATATCGACCACGAATCCGCCTGCTCAGAGCTTACCACATATCTGGTGTCCGGCGGCTGCAATAGGACAGCGCTTCTTCTGGGCAGCAAAAGCCACAATGTTAATGTGAGCCGATACAACGGCTTTGTTAACGCATATGCCAAGCTCGGCAAAGCCTTTGATAATACGCTTATATATGATGATCTTGCCGGACGGAGAGCTATTGAGCTTGCTGTGGCAGAAATAATCAACAAAGGCTGCGACTGTATTCTCTGCGGCGATGACTATATATGCGTAAGAGCTCTCGCCGCACTTAAAGAAAAGCAGATATCCATTCCCGACGAAATAAAGATAGCAAGCTTTTATAACAGCCCTATCCTTCAGACCTACACTCCTCCCATCACATCGGTAAACGCTGACCCCTTCGAGCTTGGAGAGGCAGCTGCACATACCGTTCTGTCACTTATAAACGACAGAGATTTTCATGGCGGCGGCTTCCTGAGCTACGAGATATCCATCAAGCGTTCCACATTATAAAATAGCTTTCAAATTTTTCTCCTTAATGAAGAGCCGTAAATGCTGCATTGCGGCTCAGGCGATCTATCAAAATTTAAATATAATATTCAAGAAAGAGAGGTCAATATCATGGCAAAGGAATTGGTAGCGCGTGACGGTTCTTCAAAAAAGAAAGTGCTTATTACAAGTATCCTCTTTATGGGGCTGTCACACATTATCTGGCTGAAACAGTATGTTAAGGGGGCGTTTTTTGCGCTGATAGAGATCGCGACCCTGATACTGAGCCCTAAGATCGTCACAGCAATAAAAAATCTCATTACTCTCGGCGATCCTCATCCCGAGCTGCCCATCAAGCAGAGAGATAATTCACTGTTTATGATGATAGACGGCTTTATAGTTATTGCCTTGCTTTTTGTGTTTGTACTCATATACATAATATCGGTAAAAAGCGCACTCAAGGAATACAAAAGCTACTGCATAAACGGCAGATTTGAATCCAACAGGAATGTTATAGGAAATCTCGGTGACAATGCTTTTCCTGTTGTGGGACTTATCCCCATGATGATCCTTGTTCTGTTCCTTGTAGTTGTACCTCTGCTGTTCTCCGCGGCAGTGGCATTTACGGATTATTCCTCCCCCGACCATATTGCTCCAAACAACACCATCAACTGGGTGGGACTTGAAAACTTCAAGGCGCTTTTCGGCGGCGACGCAACATGGACAGGAGCATTCGGACGAGTTGCATTATGGACGCTGGTATGGGCATTCTTTGCGACCCTTACCTGCTATGTGGGCGGCATGGTCATGGCGGTCATTCTCAATGAATCAAAGCTCAAGATAACTCCCGTGTTCCGCTCTATCTGTATTCTTCCCTATGCAGTTCCCACAGTTGTAACAATGCTCGTATGGCAAAATCTCTTGAACGGCAGCTTCGGTACAATAAACAGAACGCTCATTGCTCTGGGACTTATGGACAGCGGTACGGTAATTCCCTGGCTCTCCGACCCCTCATTTGCAAAGTTTACCTGTATCCTTATAAATCTGTGGGCAGGCTTCCCCTACTTTATGCTGCTCACAATGGGAACTATGACCTCCATAAATCCCGATATTTTTGAGGCTGCAAAGATAGACGGCGCAAATTCCTTCCAGACCTTCTTCCATATCACCCTGCCCAATATAGTATATCAGACAGCACCCCTTATAATCATGTCCTTTACTCATAACATCAACAATTTCGGCGCTATCTTCTTCCTTACAGGCGGAAATCCCAAGGTCGCAGATTCCACAGTTACCTATGCAAAGGGTACGGATATTATTGTTACCTGGATATACAACCTGACCATCAATATGCAGAAATACAACTATGCGGCGGTGCTTGCGGTATGTATCTTCGTGGTGCTTGCTCCGTTTGCGATCTGGAACTTCAAGAATACAAAATCCTTCAAGGACGGTGAAATGTAATGGGAACCAACAATACAGAGAAAAAATTTTACGATAAAGCAAACGCTTCTTATAAAGCAAGCAGGCGGCTTGCCCAGGGATTTATCTGTGTATTCCTTATACTTGTTTCCCTGCTTGTCCTCTATCCTCTTGTTTACACCGTAAGCGCAGCCTTCACTCCCGGAAATTCGGTATCTGCACTGAGTATAATTCCTTTCGGAAACGGTGTGACCTCCGACCACTTCACCAAGCTTTTCACTCAGACAAATTATCTGCTCTGGTTCAGAAACACCATTATCATTGCCGCAGGCACTTCCGTTTCGACCGTTATCGTCTGCTCTCTTGCGGCGTACATATTCTCCCGCTTCAGATTTGCTTTCAAAAAGCATATGATGATGGCTCTGCTTATCCTTCAGATATTCCCCTCATTCATCGGAATGGTTTCCATCTATGTTATCCTTATGAGAATAGGCGGACTGGATACTCTCTGGGGCATGATACTCATTTACCTTGCAGGAAATATCCCCTACAACACCTGGCTTGTAAAAAGCTATATGGATTCCATCCCCAAGAGCCTTGACGAGGCAGCGCGAATTGACGGCGCAAGCAACGCCACCACATTTTTCAGGATAATCCTTCCCCAGGCAAAGCCCATAATCACATTCCTCGGTATCACAAGCTTTACAGGTCCCTGGATGGAATTTATCTTCTCAAAGCTGATACTTCGCTCCAACGAAAAAATGACCCTTGCTCTCGGACTTTATGCATTTGTATCCGACAAGAAAAATGAATTTACCGACTTCTGCGCAGGCTCGATACTTATCGCGATACCGTTTATCATCTTCTTTATCCTTACCCAGAAGATGCTCGTGACATCTCTCGGCGGCGCAGCTGTAAAGGAATGACCGAAACCTATCTCATCTGCCGATGAATGATACTCATCGGCAGAAAATTTATACCGAAAGGACAAGTACCAATGAAGGGGAATTTTTCATATAACAATAAATATATCATCAAGGACGGAAAGCCTTATTTTCCCGTTATGGGCGAGTTCCATTATTCCCGTTATCCTGCGGATATGTGGGAAAAGGAGCTTCTGAAAATGAAAGCGGGAGGCGTGGATATAGTATCAAGCTATGTGATATGGATACATCACGAGGAGATAGAGGGGGAGTATGATCTCACAGGCAGCAGGGATCTGAGAAGCTTTGTTCGGACCTGCGAAAAATGCGGTATGTATATGTTTCTGAGGATCGGTCCCTGGAGCCATGCGGAAGCACGCAACGGCGGTTTTCCCGACTGGCTGGTGAAGAAGCATAAGAATATCAGGACAAACGATGAAGGCTATCTTGCCGATGTAAAGAAATTTTACAGCAGGATATACGAAGAAGTAAAGGGCTGCTTTATAAAAGACGGCGGCGCAATTATCGGAGTTCAGATAGAAAACGAATACGGTCACTGCGGCGGTCTTACCGGTGAGGAGGGCGAGAAGCATATGCGTATCCTTACCGAAATGGCTAAGGAGATAGGCTTCGATGCTCCCCTTTATACCGCAACAGGCTGGGGCGGTGCCGTTACGGGAGGACTTCTCCCCGTAATGGGCGGCTACTGCGACGCTCCCTGGGACCGGAGCACCGATAAGCTTGCTCCAAGCGGCAACTATGTTATCACCTATGAAAGAAACGACCATGGCATAGGCTCCGATCATCATATCGGTTACGGAGTTACCTTTGATTACAGCGATTTTCCCTATCTCACCGCAGAGCTGGGCGGAGGACTTCAGGTAACAAAGCACAGGAGGACCGTTCCAAGCGGACAGGACATCGGCGCCATGTCTTTGGCAAAGCTTGCAAGCGGCTGTGATTTGCTGGGATATTATATGTATCACGGCGGAACAAATCCCCACGGAAAGCTTACGACCCTGCAGGAATCCACCGAAACGGGGTATCTTAACGACCTTCCCGAATATTCCTATGATTTCAAGGCACCGCTTCGTGAGTACGGTCAGCGTGCGGAAAGCTTTGGTGAAATAAAGCTGCTGGCAATGTTTGTAAAGGATTTCGGCAGCGAGCTGTGCGATATGCCCGCATATATCCCCGAAGGCACATCCTCCGACCCGAATGACCTTACCGACCTGAGAATGTCGGTGCGTCATAACGGAAAGAAGGGCTATATCTTTGTAAATAACTATCAGCGCCTTTATGATATGGCAAAGCACAAGGATACCGTTCTTTCGGCAGAGCTTGACGGTGAAAAAATAACCCTTCCTCCCGTTGACATCAGAAACGGAGACTATTTCTTCTATCCCGTAAATATGCAGACAGGCGGGGGGACGCTTAAATATATCACCGCCACACCTCTTTGTATGATAAACGGAAAAGCGGTGCTATATACCGACAGACCATACGAATATGAAGCTGTCGGCAACGCGGAATTTGCGGTCATAAGCAGAGATGACGCACTTAACGCATACAAGATAAACATTCGTGGAGAAGAGTATCTTATCATATCCGAGGGGATAGTATGCGAAAAGGATAACGGTTTCAGGCTTTACTGCGAAAGCTCTCCCGTAATAAAAACCTACCCTAAGCTGCGTAATGTCCCGGAAGGCTTTGTGTACAAAGCAGAAGAAAAGGGACTTCATATTTATGCCTGCGCAGACAGCACGGAAAACAAGCCCTCCGTTTCCTTCAAGCTTATTTCCGAAAATGACGGCGTGAAAAAATACGAGATAAATATTTCGGATATCCCGGAGTGCGAGGAGTGTTATGTGAAGATAGACTACACAGGAAATATGTCCCGCCTTTACATTGACGGACGGCTTGCCGATGATGATTTCTATACGGGCGAGGGCTGGACAACAGGTCTTGCACGCTATGGCTTTCCGAAGAAATTTGAAGTCGAGATATATCCGCTTTACAAAGATGACCATATCTACTTTGAACGCACACCCGAGTTTGACGGCAGTATGATAAGCGAGATCACCTCTGCAAATGCCGTCTGTGAATATGCTTTTGATATCGAATTATAACGTTTACTAAACAGCTACTAAACAGCATTAGAATAATAAAAAATTATCGCCGCAAGACCCTGCGTTTAATGGAGCTTGCGGCGATAATTTTTTTATGACCGATCGTTCTGTGGATACAGACGGCGGATAGAATACGTCGTGGTCAAGGAAAACGGACCCGGGAGGGCTTGCGCCTTTATTGCGTTAAAGCTTTGACAAACCGCATTAAATATGCTATACTACTGTTGGCAAGCGAAAACTAAAAAATTATTTGATATGACAGTGCTTTTATGGTCAACAGCAGTAAATCGGAGCTTATCTGCTGCCCGTTTCAAAGGAGACCCACAATGTACAAAATACTTATAATAGAGGACGACCGCACCATTGCGAACGCCGTGAAAAATCATCTTGAAAAATGGGGCTTTGAGGCAAAATGCGCCGAGAATTTCAAGGATATAATGAGGGAATTTTCCGAGTATTCGCCTCATCTTGTGCTGATGGATATCGGACTGCCCTTTTACAACGGCTTTTATCACTGCTCGGAGATACGCAGGATATCAAAGGTGCCCGTTGTTTTTCTCTCCTCCGCATCGGACAATATGAATATCGTAATGGCGATGAATATGGGCGGCGATGATTTTATTGCAAAGCCCTTTGACCTGACCGTTCTTATGGCAAAGATCCAGGCGATACTGCGGCGCACATACGACTTCGGTTCGGAGACAAACGTCATTACCCATAAGGGAGCAATGCTCAATATTTCCGACGCGACACTCAGCTTTAACGGAGAGAAAATCGACCTTACAAAGAACGAGTACCGAATTTTGCTGACCCTGCTTGAAAACAAGGGCAAGGTGGTGAGCAGGGAGCTTCTTATGAACAAGCTATGGGAGACCGACAGCTATGTTGACGAAAATACCCTTACTGTCAACGTGTCAAGGCTCAGAAAGAAGCTGGAAAGATCGGGGCTTACCGATTTTATCGAAACAAGATCGGGAATGGGTTATATTGTGGAGTGATTTTAAATGACAGCTGATTATTTCAGATCTCACATAAAGAGCATTATTGTCTGGCTTATCATCTGCGCCTTGTTTGCGCTTGTGTTTTTGCTGTACGGACTGCCTGTTGCTCCTGTGCTTTACGGAGCATTGTTGAGCGGTTTTTTCGGGCTTGTTTTTCTGATAATTGATTTTTTCTCCTACCGCCGCAGACGAATTATCCTGCAAAGGCTTGCGGAGGAGATCACCCTTTCTGCCGATAATATCCCCCTGCCCCGAAACGGCATTGAGGAAGAATATACAAGGCTCATCCATACCCTTTACGACTCGCTCAAGGCATCGGAAAACGAAGCCGCAGAAAAACTTTCGGATATGACGGATTACTACACAATGTGGGTCCATCAGATAAAAACGCCCATTGCCGCAATGGGGCTGATATTACAGGGCGGGGACAGCCCCGAATACAGCGAGCTGTCGGAAAATCTGCAGAGGATAGAGCAGTATGCGGATATGGTGCTTTGCTATCTCCGCCTTGACAGCGACAGCAGCGACCTTGTTATCAGAGAATATGACCTTGACGGGATCGTGAGACAGGCTGTCCGGAAATTTTCCTCACAATTTATCCGCAGGCGGTTAAAGCTTATCTACGAGCCCCTTGACAAAACAGTTCTCACCGATGAAAAATGGCTTCTTTTCGTTGTCGAGCAGATAATTTCCAACTCTGTGAAATACACTCCCTCGGGAGAGGTGGAGATCTGCTGCGAAGAGCCTTTGACCCTGTGCATAAGAGATACGGGCATCGGCATAGCTCCCGAAGACCTGCCCCGTATATTTGAAAAGGGCTACACGGGCAGGGGCGGCAGACTTGATAAGAAGGCAAGCGGAATAGGTCTGTATCTGTGCAGACGTATCTGCGGAAAGCTTGGGCATAGGATAACTGCGGAAAGCGACGGCAGGGGCACGATAATAAAAATCGGGCTTGAAACGCAACAGCTTGAAATTGAATGACCTTACAAAAAAAGCTTGACATTTGGAAAACCTTGTGCTATACTTTACCTATATTACTTGAAAGGAGGCAGGCAAATGTTCACTCATAACACTGACCGCGTTATCATCATATCATTCGGAAATGAGCCTTTGTCTGCCGCTGCGGAAGTATAGTTATCGCAGTATTTTTCCATTCCGGCGTACAAAGCGTGCATTTCTGTCCGAAGTGCACGCTTTTTATTTTTCGCACCAAGGCAGACATCAAACAATTTCAAGGAGGCTTATACATGAACGTAATTCAGGGAAAAACCGACTGCAGACCTATGGAAACAGGCTATGACGCAAGCAGGATAGAAATGCTGGAAAAGCGTTTCGGGGAAATGATCGACAGGAAGCTCATTCACGGCGCCGTTTACTGCATTTCTCACAAGGGCAGAGTCATCGCCCACGGCGCAATAGGCAGAAACAACGGTATGGGCATTGACGCGCCTATGAAGCCCGACACGGTTTTCGGCATTGCGTCGATCACCAAGACCTTTACCGCCACCGCCGTAATGCAGCTTATCGAGGACGGCTATATCAGGCTAAACACACCCGTAAGCGAGATACTGCCCCAGTTTGCCGAAAAGCCCTTTGACGGCATAACTCTCTGGCACCTGCTCACCCACACCTCGGGGCTCTGTCCCGACGGTGGCTGTTTCCCCGAAGCTGCCCCCAAGGACTCATGGGAGCTTATCGAAGCAGCCGCGGAAAAGTGGGACGGCAAGGGAGAATTTGACTGGATATCCGCAGGCATTTCGGGAGGACTTCGCCGCCTTACGGGTACCGAGTGGCAGTACTGTTCATTCGGCTTTGCTCTTCTGGGCGAAATTGTCAGCAGGGTAAGCGGCATGAACGTCCACGATCATATCGAGGAAAAAATTCTCAAGCCGCTTAAAATGACCGACAGCGGATTTTACTTCACTCCCGAAACGGCAGCCAGGGGATTTCTCTACAGAGAGGAGCATAAAAATTATCTGGACAAGATAATTTCGGGCGAGATAAACGGACGTGACGGCGACGGCAGCGTGTGGGACAGGATACCAAACACAGGCGGCGGCATACATTCCACCGTTTACGACCTTATCCGCTATGCCAACGCGTACATATACGGGGGACGGCTTGAGGGTGCGCGAATACTCGGCAGAAAGTCCGTTGAGAAGATGAGCACCGTTCAGCTGCATAATGTTCCCGACCGCTGTTGGGGAGCAGATGAACCTGACCGCCTTTACGGCATAGGCTTTGATATCCGTCACGGACAGTCCTTCTCCTATTCGGACAGGACTATCATGCACGAGGGCGCAGGAGCTTCTTCTCTGGATATCGACCTTGAGGAGCAGCTTGCGGCGGCGTGGTTCGTTCCCTTTGACGAGGGAGCAAAGG
Source organism: Huintestinicola sp. (assembly GCF_051882455.1). Classification (NCBI taxonomy): domain Bacteria; kingdom Bacillati; phylum Bacillota; class Clostridia; order Eubacteriales; family Oscillospiraceae; genus Huintestinicola; species Huintestinicola sp. The sequence continues at coordinate 51,494 of NZ_JBJERV010000001.1, forward strand.
GCTGGTCGGCGGAGCCTTTGTACAATGTACAGAACATTATCTGGTCGGGGCTTATATGATGGGTTTTATAAAGCAAAAATTTGAGATGTGCAAAGCGGTGGCGCTGGTTACCTACAAGGAGTGGAGCGCCTACCGCACACATTCGCTGGTGTCGGTCTTTGTGGGACCCGTGTATTTTATCGTGCAGTATTTCATCTGTACGGCGATATACAGTGAAAACAGCATTCTGGGCGGAATGGAATTTGAGCAGACTGTCCGCTACTTCGGAGCCTCTGCCCTTATCGGCTATCTTACAATGGATTTTGCCGACTGGAATTTGCAGATGCTGGTGCGGACGGGTAAATTCCTCACCTTCACCCTCCGCCCCATGCACCACAGATTTTTTGCACTCTCCCAGAAGATAGGGCACAGAGTGCTGGGCTTTTTCTTCGAGTTCCTGCCCTGCCTGCTCATATTCGCGCTGCTGTTCAAGGTGGAGATAATACCCCGGTATATGGGCTGGACGGTGCTTTCTGTGGCTCTTGCCTTTCTGATGAATTTCTATGTGAATTACTGCCTGGGAATGACGGCGTTCTATTTTGTTCAGGCAAACGGCATAAGAGTTGTCTATCAGCTGCTGGGGAATATTTTCTCGGGAGCGCTCATTCCCCTCAGCTTTTTCCCCGAAGCTGTTCAGCGGATAATGATGTTCCTGCCCTTTCAGTACACAAATTATATCCCTGCAATGGTGTGGACGGGCAATAATTCTATTGGCGAACAGGGAATGACTATCCCGCAGGCAGTCATGTATCAGGCGATAGCCGTAATATTTACGGCACTGCTCAGCGAGGTCATTTACCGCTCGTCAATAAAGCGCTTTACAGCGGTGGGAGCGTGATGAAATGAGATATATAAAAATCTATCTTGCCTGCCTGCATACCGCTTTTTCAAGGGCGGCGGCGTATCGGCTGGACTTTGTTCTTGGCAATTTCATCACCCTGCTTTCAAACATGATCTTTCCCCTGGCAACGGTGATCATCTATGCAAACGGAGCGAAATTCCCCGGGTGGACAATGTGGGAGGTGCTGCTTATCCAGTCGGTGTTTTCCATGTCAAACGCCATGGCGTCAATGATAAGCGGCAGCATTCTCTGGGTGACCATGGATCACATTCAGTCGGGCAGCTTTGAAACTGTATTATTAAAGCCCCTTTCGCCCCTGTTCTACATAGCGGCGGCGAATTTCGACACGGGCAGTATCGGCTTGTTCCTGGGCGGACTTGCTATGACGGTCATATCCGCATCGTTTACGGGCATATGCGGCACAGGCGGGATACTTCTGTTTCTGCTCCTGTTTGTTTCGGGAGCGGCGGTAATGTGCGGGCTTGACCTGATTATGGCAGCCATAAGCTTCAAATGGGTGGGCAATTCAAGGATACCCGAGATATTTGACAGCATAAAGGAATTCGGAAAATATCCTATCGGCATTTTCCCCAGGGGGATACAGGTGCTTTCATCGCTTATTATCCCCGCTGCCGCTGTGGGCTTTTTTCCTGCCTCGGCGCTGCTTGGACGGCTTGATATACGGGCGCTCATATCGGTGCTGCCCTGTATACTGTTCCTGCTTTTCGGGGTATGGATATACAACCGCATGATAAAAATTTACGAGGGAGTGGGGGGTTAAAATGACGGCGATAAAAGCAACAGAGCTTGTAAAATCCTATACCACATACAAAAGGGGCAGCGGCTTCAAGGAGACGGTGAAAAGCTTTTTCAAGCGTGAAAGGGTGGATATAAACGCTGTTGACGGAATTTCCTTTGAGATAGAGCAGGGGACTGTCTGCGGCATTCTGGGACCCAACGGCGCAGGCAAATCCACCACCATAAAAATGCTCTGCGGCGCACTTTTTCCCACAAGCGGCAGCATTGACGTAATGGGCTATTCTCCTGCAAAAGACAGAATGAAATATGTGCAAAAGATAGGCGCGGTATTCGGGCAGAAATCACAGCTTATCTGGGATATCCCCCCTGTTGACAGCTTTGCAATGAACAAGGCGATTTACGGCATATCCGATGAGGACTACAAAAAGCGGCTTGACGAAATGACAGAGCTTTTTGATGCAGACGAGGTCATTCACAAGCCTACGAGAGTTTTGTCTCTGGGCGAGAGAATGAAATGCGAGTTTATAATGGCAATGCTCCACAGCCCCGAAATAGTTTTCCTTGACGAGCCCACTATCGGTCTTGACGTTATCGCAAAGAACAAGATACGCGAGGTTGTAAGCGAAATGAACCGCAAGGGCACTACATTTATCCTCACCACCCACGACCTTGAGGACGTGGAACAGCTGGCGGACAATGTTATCATAATAAACCACGGAAAAAAGGTCTTTGACGATACGCTCACAAGTCTCAGAAATACTCTCGGCAGCAAAAAGATAGTAAATCTCACCCTGACAAAGCCATACAGCGGCGATGAGATAAACGGCGCAAAAATTATGGGACGGGAAAACGAGCTTGACATTTCCCTTGAGGTGGATACACAAAAGCAGCCCATAACGGATTTTTTGAAAAGCCTTACGGACTATGTAAGCTTTCGTGATATTTCCGTTAAGGAGCTGCCTATGGATATGATAATCACAAGGATATACAGCGAATAAAGATACAGCGCTCTGCAAGCCTTATGGCAGCAAAGCGCTGTATTTTTATGTAATGTTACGCCGCCACAGCCTTGTATCTCTCCCTGTTTATGACCTCCTCCATAACGGCGTCGGGGGTTATTCTGCCCGACTTCACCATATCGAAGATGGCAGGTGAGAAGCCCGAAACAAGGGTCGCTCCCGTTTCCGAAAGGGTAACGGGGAATGCGCTTCCTCTGCTGCAAAGGTTCCAGAAAACGATTTCGGGCAGCTCATAGCCGAAGAGTGCGTATTTTCTCTTCATGGCTTCAAAAAGGGTCAGGCTGTTTCCGCCCTCAACACAGCAGTCAAACTGCATATCCGAGAGAATGTACAGCCTTTCGGGCATATCCGCTTTCGGCACCCGGTTATTCACCGCTGTGTTCAGGATAAGCTCGAAAACCGCTTCAAGGTCGGTATTTGCGCACTCGTTATAGGAGGCGCAGTATTTTGCTTTTTCAAAAATATCCCTGCCCTTGACCTTTACAAGACGGGGCTTTCTTGAAAAGGTGATGAAATGACCGCCGAAAGCGCCCTTGTTATGCTCGGCAAAGTAAATTCCCAGGGAGAGGGCGGCATCAATGGGACGGGGCGTGTTTCCCCAGGTCATTGAGCCCGAGCCGTCTATTACCGCAATGGCGTTTTCCTTTGATACGCCATGGTCGGGCAGGCTGTTCCAGGTAACGTCAAGCGCCTTTCTTTCCTCCATAGAAGGATTTCCCGCAAGCACCCTGCGAATTATCTCATAGGGGTAGAGAGTATCCGTATGAAGGACAGCCTTACCCTCGCTTACGCTTTTCAGATATTCGCAGTAGCGCTCCCTGTCGTTTCGGATAAACGCCTTTTTGTACTTGAACATTGCTCCCGAGGGCTGTCTGCCGTAGTCAAAGCTGTAGTCCATGACCCTGAGACGATTTTCGGTGATGTCGGTGTATTTTCTCAGAGCGGAAAGGGTAAGACGGTAGCTTTTTTCGCTCATTCCCAGAATACTGCAAAGTCTCTTTGCGTTCTTCACCGTTTCCTTTGATGAAGCGTTCACCGAGGGGAGCCATTTGCCCAGAAGAGATACGGGCTTGCCTTCCGACATTCCCGAAATATCCGCCTCAAGCTGCGCTTTTATCACACAGACAGCCTCCTTTTCGCAGGGAGTTCCTATGAGAGTGCAGAGATCGTCAAATCTTCCGTATTCCGCAAAAAGGGGAATGTTCTTCTTAACGCTTTCGGGAGCGGAAAATGCCAGGTGCTTTACAGCAATGCGGAAAAAGCGCCTTTCGCCCAGTCCCCCTCTTACGTCCCTGGCAAAGAAGATTATCTTCATGGTCTTGTCGGGGTCCTCGGCGTATGCTTTCATAACAGCACTGCCTATTTCCTCTTCCGAGGAATTTCTCATTGCCCCTGCCTTGAAAAACAGGTCAAGGCAGTCGGAATGGGTGGATATGTATGCCCTTCCGCCGTTTTCGGTACGGGTCTCGTTTGTCTTTGCTTTCAGTGCATTTAAAAAATCAAACATAGTAACACTCCTTTTCACAAGACAGCTTTTACCGATAATATCGGGCAGGGTTTGAACCTGCATTGACCAATTTATTTTTGCTGTCACTGTCTTAATTTTTTTGGATACAAGGCTCTTTCCTCGCAGCGCCCTTGACGAGCATATACTGCGTCCCATAGGAAAAATTGCTGACTGAGCCTTTATGATAGCTTTACACGGCTCATTATTATTTCTGCTATTCCCTTTTGCAAGGTCTGCGAGTCGAACGCAGGGTAAGCTGAAAGCTTGGGTAAGCTGAAAGCTTGGGTAAGCTGAAAGCTTACCATAGCGCCTTGGAGATAATATTATCATACATTTGCTGTATGAGCCGTTAAATTTGATTGAAAATTATACAAGGCGCTTTGGTTTCACTTGGCAGGTGAATAAAATTTTGCTGTATGCGCCTTTGCGGGTGACGACCCGCGGCGAGGTCGCGCTGTGAGTTTGTGCGGAGGGTGAGTATTGTCTCCGCGCCTATAGATTTTGTGTCAGCCTGCTAAATCATAAATTTGGGGCAGCTTGTTTGTATCGTTACCGAGCTGTCCGCCTGCTCACGGTACGTCTTTCGATGCTCTGCCAACTGAGCTACGGGTCTCCCCGACAGGATTTGAACCTGTGACACTCTTGATAAATATTGCTGTAAGTACCGTTATGTGAAAATCAGCCCTTTACCACGCCCACCGTGAACAGCTTCTTTACCGCTTCGGTAAGCTCCTGCTGATTTGCCATGACCGTGTCAATGTCCTTGTAGGCAAAACGGGATTCCTCCGCAACGTCAGATTTCTTGTTTTTGCCGAGGACCACGTTGTTTGCCTTGAGGTCATTTATCACCGTGTCAACGGCAAATTTCTGCATTGCCGCAGTACGGGAGTAAAGCCGTCCCGCTCCGTGGGAGGAGGACATAAAGCTGTCGGCATTGCCCTTTCCTTTTACAATGTAGCTGTACGAGCCCATTGACCCGGGGATTATACCCATCTCGCCCTCCCTTGCGCTGATGGCTCCCTTTCGGTGAACGAAAACGTCCTTGCCGAAGTGATTTTCAAGGGCGGCGTAGTTGTGGTGGCAGTTTATCTCATCGGAAAAATGCGCCTCAAGCCCTGTGTATTTAAGCACATATTTTGAGAAAATATCCCTGACCTTGCTAAGCATTGCGGCACGGTTTTCATATGCAAAATCCATGGAAAGCTGCATCCAGTCAAGGTATCTCCGTCCCTCCGCACAATCCGCAGGGAGAAATGGGAGCCGCCACTCGGCAGGAACGGCGCTGTGCCATTTTTCATTAAGCTCAGCCGCAATGCCGTTAAAATGCTCGCATACCCTGTAGCCGAAATTTCTGCTGCCCGAGTGGAGCATTATGGTGCAAAGCCCGTTTTCGTCCTCCTGAAGCTCAATGAAATGGTTGCCGCCGCCCAGCGTTCCCACCTGAAAATAGCCGTCCGAGATGTTATCGACAAGCTCGGGGTCGCTTTCGTATTTTGAAAGCTCCTCCTTTGCCCTGTCAAGGACTGCCGAGGGCTGAGGGGTCTTGTAATGGGCAAAGCCTGTGGGAATGTTTCTGAGGATATCTCCCACGATCGCCTGCAAAAGAGTTCCGCTGCCTGTTATGGTCTCACGGAGCATCGAAACGGGTATATCCGTCTGTACAAACGCCATTCCGCAGCCGATATCCACGCCCACCGCATTTGGTATAACAGCCCCGTCGCAGGCGATAACGCCGCCTATGGGCATTCCCTTTCCCGTGTGAGTGTCGGGCATAAGCGCTGCCCATTTATATGTAAAGGGAAGCTGAGCAATATGCTCTGCCTGCTCAAGGCAGCTTTCCTCAATGGTATCTCTTTCCGCCCATATCTTTATGGGGAATTTGTCATTAACATTATGCACGAACATATCGCTCATTCCTTTCATCTCTTGTTTGCTTTCGATGTTCCCATTATAATCCAAAAATTCCCTGCCGTCATTTAAAAAAATCTGCGAACACTCTCAGGCGTATTGATTTGATTTTTAAAATGTGATATTATGGAAATACACAAAGGAGGACAGAGAAATGAAATTATTTGACATTTTATTCGGAAGAGCGGCAAAAAAAGAACAAGCCCCGAAGCCAATACAAGCAGAAAACAAGGAATATCATTATTACGCCGAAGATCTTGCATACGGACATAAAGCATATCTCTATCCCGCCCTTTTCGAGCTTTATAAATATGACAGCGAGGAAATAAAAACAGTGGCAAAAGCCTGCACGGATATTATCGGGAACCAAAACGGCAGGGAGCTTGCAGATTTTCTGTATGAGCTTAGAGTTGACTCTGCCTATATGTATCGTAATATCAAGGAAAAAAGCTACGGCAGATATAAGGAAATATGCGGTGATGATTTCCCATCACTCCTTGCGGCAGGAATGTGCCACTGCGACGGATATGTGAGAATGAACTGCACAAGTCAGATGGGGCAGTATCCGAAATTTCTTCCTCTCATACTTTGTATGTATAACGACAGGGTATCAAATGTCCGTCAGGCGGCGGAAAATGCATTTAAACAGGCTGTCCAAAATGCGGATATCATGACCATAGCCGAAGCCTCTGCCGAGGTCCCCGCTCTCAGACACTGCGGCAGACGGGAAAACGAGAGCCTTTCCGAGGCGGCAGAGCTTATGAGAAAAAGGCTCTCAAAGGAGCTTGATATATCCTCACTTCGGACAATGGAGAATTTCCCCGAGAGCCGCCGCCAAAAAATATACTCAGCCCTTATTTCTGAACATCTAATTTCCCCCGAGTGTGCGGAGTATATTATCAATAACGAAAAAGGCGTCATAAAAGACCGCACAGAGCTATTGTATATCCGTAAATTCGACCTGTCCCGAGAAAGGCTGACGGAATACCTAAAAAACAAAAATCCCGTTGTAAGGCATATTGCGGCGCAGAAGTTTATTGATACATACGGGCTTTGGGAGGGCGCGGAGGAAATGCTCCTTGACAGCACCCGACCGGTAAGGGAGCTTATGCTGTATCATTTCCGGAAGTCAAAGCCCGATTTTGATATCGCTGCATATTGCAAAGCACATCTGCCCGACCCCGGTGCCATAATGGCATTAGGCGAGGCGTACTGCCCCGAGGGAGAGAAGATCGCCCTTGAATATGTAAACTCCGAAAACTCAAAGATCGCAGCGGCGGCGGTATACACTCTCTGCAAGACCGCTTCGGACAAATACGATAAGCTTTACTATGAAATGATGTCCGACCCGCGCCCGAAAGCGGCAAAGGCAGCGTACAAGGCGTTTGTGTCCTGCGGCGGCTATGTTCCTCCCGAGCAGCTCTATGAAGCTGTTATCCAAAGCTCGGAAAATACCTGCCTGTGCAGGAGATATGCCTCTCTGCTCTGCCGCCCTTCTCAGGGAATATGGGAGGCAATGCCGCAGCTTGTAAGGCTGTACGACTTTCCCGATGAGTGCGTCCGCAATAAGGTGAGAAGTACAATACTTTCAAGAAGCTGTTATTTTATTGGCAGCTGTCACCGCAGAGATGAGATCAAGGAAATACTGTCCCGGTCGGAAAACATTCCCGAGGCACTAAAAAATGACATTTTATTTCAGATAGAACGGAAGTGATACCATGAGCGGCTTTTCGGAGCTTATCAAAAATTTCGACAAAACAAGAGATTACATCAGAGACTTTTTCATCTACGGCTTTAAGGTAAGAAACGAATTTACGGGCAAAAGCTCCCGAACCTATGACGACGAGAAAAGGCGTGCGGAAAGCTGGCTGGGGGACATTTTCCGCTATGACAATACCCGCCGCGGCAAGCAGGTGTCCATCACCGTTGACAGCGGGCATATAGACGAAAATCCGCTTTACAGCGCCTATTATTCCAAAAGCTTCACCGACAATGATATCAAGCTCCATTTTATGCTGATGGATATACTTGAGGGGAAATATCTGAATGTACGGGAAATAACCGAGACCTTGAACAGTGCCTACGGACAGCTTTTTGACGAGCAGACCGTCAGAAACAAGCTGAAGGAATACGTTCTTGAGGGAATTATCCTCTGCGAAAAAAAGGGGCGTGCGGATATTTTCACTCTTTCCTCCGACACAGCCGAAAGCTTTTTTTCAAAGTATGAGGGGCTTGAGGAGGCGGTCAAATTCTTCTCAGAGTCTCCCGAGTTCGGCATTGCGGGAAACAGCCTTTTAAAGACCGCAGGGCTTAAAAACGACATCTTTTTAAACAAGCACAACTACATCGTTCACACCCTTGAGGACACTGTGCTCCTTGACCTTCTTCGGATAATGGAGGAAAAGCGTTTTGCGCTGATAACCAATTTCGGCAGGGGCAAAACGGCGACCGAGACCGAAGGCGTGCCGCTTAGAATATACTCCTCCTCGCAGACGGGGCGGAGGTATGTGGTGATGTATCTTCCAAAATTCAGGCGCTTCAATTCGTTCAGGCTCGATTACATAAAAAGCGCCGCGCAGCTGGGGGTCTGCACCGAATACGATGAATACGCCGAAATGCTTTGCCGCTGCGAGGGAAAATGCTTCGGGGTCTCTTTCGGGGAAAGAAGCGGCGAGGGCGCGGGAGGAAGGTTCCGTATGGTACTCATGATAAACGAGGAGACGGAGGGCTTTGTTCTTGAGCGGCTTGAACGGGAAAAGCGCTGCGGCAGCGTCCGCAGGATAGGCGACAATTTATTTGAATATTCAGCCGAGGTCTTTGACATAAACGAGATGATGTCCTGGGTCAAGACCTTTATCGGCAGGATAGTTTCCGCGGAAAGCACAAATAAGCAGGTGACAGACAAGCTGTATCGTGATATTGCCCGTATGAAGCGGATTTACAGCAGAAAGGAGGAGTGACGGGTGAAGCTTTTTTCAGAGATCTACGGGGCATATTTCCGCTGTGCCGAAAGGATACTTTCCGAGGGGGAAGTGACCGAAAAACGGCTTCGGGAAATTGTTTCCCAAAACGCATTCCGTGACTCCCTTCTTTTTATCCCCGAGAAGCTCATTCCCGACAAAAACGGAAACTCCCTCTGGGGATTGCTGAAACGGAATGAAAACGGCAGGCTTTGCTCCGTGCTTTCAAAGGCTCCCCCGAAGATAATTTCAAGCCTGCAGAAAAGCTGGCTCAAAGCAAAGCTTTCCGACCCGAAATTCCGCCTGTTTCTTTCGGACGAGGATATTGCCGCTCTGTCAGAGCGGTTAAAAGATGTGAAGCCCTTGTATAAAGCAGGATATTTCCGCGAATTTGACCGCTTCACCGACGGCGACGATTATGACGATCCCCATTACAGGGAGGTGTTCGGCGCTGTTCTGAGGGCGGTCCGTGACAGGGAAGTGCTGTCCCTTGAGCTTACCTCCCGCCGAGGCACACGTATAACGAAAAACGCCCTTCCTCTGAGGATAGAATATTCGCGGAAGAACGACAAATTCCGCATTTACTGTATCACCTTTCCCAAAAGGGAGGAATACCTTTTCAACATCGGCAGGATAGAAAGGGCTGTTCCCACGGGAAAGCATATGGAAACGGAAACAGACCTTGAGGAATTTTTCCGCAGGAGACGGTGCGAAAAGCCCGTTACCGTGGAGGTGAGCGGCGAGAGGAATGCTGTGGAGCGGTTTATGATGGAGTTTGCGTCCTATGAAAAGCGCAGCGAGCTTGACCTTGCCACAGGGAAATGCCGCGCTTCCATTTACTATGACCTGCAGGACGAAACGGAGCTTCTTATCATGCTTCTGGGCTTCGGTCCCGTTCTGAAAATAACAGGTCCCCGGGACTTCCTTCAAAAGGTCGGGGAGAGGGTGGAAAGGCAGTATGAGCTGTTTTATCCAAAGAGTGATGACGCTCATATTGCCGAGCCTTGAATGATATATCATAGGCGGATAGGATAATACGTAAATTTTTGAGCGGTTTTGTGCAAAGATAGGGCAAATCACTTGACAACAGCCACGATTTGGAATATAATTAAATATAACTATTGATATTATTTGCCGCTTATCGGCAAGAATGTATAAAAGGTGGTTAAATCTTATGGCAGCAGAAAAAACTATGGACAAAATCGTTGCTCTCTGTAAGGGCAGAGGCTTTGTATATCCCGGAAGCGAGATATACGGCGGCCTTGCCAATACATGGGACTACGGCCCTCTCGGCGTTGAGCTTAAAAACAACATCAAAAAGGCGTGGCTCAAGAAATTCGTTCAGGAAAGTCCCTACAATGTAGGTCTTGACTCCGCTATCCTTATGAATCCTCAGACATGGGTGGCTTCGGGTCATATCGGCGGATTTTCCGACCCTCTTATGGACTGCAAGGAGTGCAAGACCCGTCACCGTGCAGATAAGCTCATTGAGGATTTTGACGGCACAAACGTGGCAGGCTGGACAAATCAGCAGATGCTCGAATATATCGACAAAAACAATATCGTATGTCCTCAGTGCGGCAAGAAGAACTTTACCGATATCCGTCAGTTCAATCTGATGTTCAAGACCTTCCAGGGCGTTACCGAGGACTCCAAGGCTGAGCTTTATCTCCGTCCCGAGACCGCTCAGGGTATTTTCGTAAACTTCAACAATATCCAGAGAACTACCCGCAAAAAGGTTCCCTTCGGCGTTGGTCAGGTGGGTAAATCCTTCAGAAACGAGATAACTCCCGGCAACTTTATATTCCGTGTAAGAGAGTTTGAGCAGATGGAGCTTGAATTCTTCTGCAAGCCCGGCACCGACCTGGAGTGGTTCCAGTACTGGAGAAGCTACTGCAAGGACTTCCTTCTGGGTCTGGGCATCAATGAAGAGCACCTGAGACTCCGTGACCACTCTCCCGAGGAGCTTTGCTTCTACTCCAAGGCAACTACCGACTTTGAGTATCTCTTCCCCTTCGGCTGGGGCGAGCTCTGGGGCATTGCGGACAGAACCGACTATGACCTCACTCAGCATATGAAGACCAGCGGCAAGTCTATGGAATATTTCGACCCCGAGACCAACGAGAAGTACGTTCCCTACGTTATCGAGCCTTCTCTCGGCGTTGAGAGACTTTTCCTCACCATTGTCTGCGAGGCATATGACGAGGAGGAGATAGGCGAGGGCGACAAGTCCGACGTAAGAACAGTTATGCACCTCCACCCCGCTCTTGCACCCGTTAAGGCTGCGATACTTCCTCTTACAAAGAAGCTCAAGGAGCCTGCTGTCGAGCTTTACACCAAGCTTGCAAAGAAGTGGAACGTTGAGTATGACGAGGCAGGTCAGATAGGCAAGCGTTACCGCCGTCAGGACGAGATAGGCACTCCCTTCTGCATCACCTATGATTTCGACACTCTCGAGGACGGCTGCGTTACCGTTCGCGACAGAGACACTATGGCTCAGCAGAGAGTCAAGATCGACGAGCTTATCGATTATATTGACAAGAAGCTGGAATACTAAGTCATCTGATATTAAAAGCTCCTGTGGGAATTTTCTCACAGGAGCTTTCAGCTTGTCGATAAAGCGGATAAATGAAAAAAGTTGCACAAATAAACACAACACTAAAAG
>NZ_JBJERV010000002.1:0-20720 GCF_051882455.1 Huintestinicola sp.
AGGTTTTATGAGGGTTCTCTTTAAATTACCCTTAAATATATTATACGAGGAGCATAAAGCTATGAACTTCTATGCAGATCTCTACAGAGGTAAAAAAGTCCTGATAACAGGTCATACAGGCTTTAAGGGTTCATGGATGTGCAAGCTGCTGATAAATGCAGGAGCAGAAATAACAGGCTACTCTCTTGAGCCCCCTACCGACCCGTCACTTTTTGAGATGTGCGGCTTAGCCGCTCAGATAAATTCCGTAAAGGGCGATATAAGAGACCTTGACCGCCTGATGAAGGTCTTTTCCGAGACGCAGCCCGAAATAGTTATCCATATGGCAGCACAGCCTATCGTAAGGGACTCTTATAAAGACCCTGTCTATACCTATGAGACCAATGTGATGGGCACAGTAAATATCTGTGAAGCGGTCAGAAAGACCCCGTCTGTAAGGTCATTTGTAAATGTGACTACCGATAAGGTATATCTTAACAGAGAATGGAGCTGGGGCTACCGCGAAAACGAGGAGCTGAACGGATATGACCCTTACTCCAACTCAAAATCCTGCTCAGAGCTTGTTACAAGCAGCTATATAAACAGCTTTTTTACCGATGAGGCGTATAAGTCAATGTACGGAAGCGATGCAGCGGCACCCGCAGTGACCACCTGCCGTGCAGGCAATGTCATAGGCGGAGGAGACTTTGCAAATGACAGGATAATTCCCGACTGTATAAGAGCAGCCTCCGAAGGAAAAGAGATCATTGTAAGAAATCCCTATTCCACAAGACCCTATCAGCACGTTCTTGAGCCCGTCTGCGCATATCTAATGATAGCCGCGAAGCAGTATGAGGACAGAAGCTTTGCAGGCTCGTACAACGTGGGACCCGATGACAATAACTGCCTTACAACAGGCAATATCGTTACATTATTCTGCAGCAAGTGGAATGAAGCGAACAATACGGATATCTCGTGGAAAAACGTTCATGACGGCGGCCCTCACGAAGCAAACTTTCTGAAGCTTGACTGCTCGAAGATAAAGAGCGTGTTCGGCTGGAAACCGAAATGGGATATTGAAACAACTGTTGACAAAATAGTTGAATGGTCAAAGGCATATCTGAGCGGCGAAAATGTATCGGAAGTAATGGACCGTCAGATAGAGGAGTATCTTAAATGAAAAAAACAAAGAAGAGCAGAACAGAAGAAATAACAATGAAGCTATCCGAAAAAACTATCGATACTGCCGCAAAATACGCTTTGATATTTATTATCTGGTGTGCATTCATATTTACAGCAATTGCAAAGTACAGCTATTCGGAGGTAGACAGCTATGTGCTGCCGAGTATTTCGTTACAGTACCGCCAAAGCCTTATCATAACCCAGGAAGATATCGACAGGGCAAAGATCGACTTTCCCGAGCTGTACAGAGATGTTGAAACTTATAATGACCTGAGAGCCTCAAAGCTTGTGAAACTGGACGATGACCATTGGATGTCATTCTATTTTCCGGTCTATGCAATTTTGTCAATGCCAGTCAAGCTATTGTTTCAGATCGTATCGATACCCCAGGAAAAATGCTTTCTGATATCGACAGTTCTGATTTTCTCAATAGCTCTTATAGCGGTATACAAATATGCCCAAAAAAACGGCGTGTATAATAATTTAATAATACTTTTTCTTATAGTCAGTCCGATATGGATATATTTTCTTTATATGTCGGGCGAAGGAATGATGGCAGGTCTGGTCACACTTGCAATGGTATGCTGGAAAACCGACCGTTATAAGCTTGCAGCGCTGATAATAAGCATAACAAGTATGATGAACCCCACTGTTATGGGTATCGGAATATTGCTGTTCATAGACTATTTCATCAAAGAATTTATGGAGGATCATAAATTCTTTCTCAAAAAAGAAGGCTTTATAAAGACGCTGAAATTATGCTTATGCTATGTCCCCTCGCTCATTCCGTTCATCATCAATAAGATATATCTGGGAAAATGGAACCCGACTATAAATCGCGGCGCAGTAGTGGGAGACTCCTGGACAAAAAGATTTCTGGCGTATATTTTCGACCTGAATCTGGGAATAGCATCTTTTGCTCTGATAACTGTATTTCTTTTTCTTGCAGCACTTATATATTCGGTAATAAAGAAAAACAGAAGAATGCTTCTGGAATGTATAGCAGCACTATTTACTATCTGGCTTTTCGCATCGCATAAGCACATCAACTGCGGTATGCGTTACTGTGCAAGATATGTAATATGGGTCTATCCCGTTGTTGTATTTGCGGTATGCGATTTTCTTGACCATGCATTTGCGAACAAAAGAAAGCTTCAGGTCATAATAAGTGCATTCAGCCTTATGATGTCTGCTGTTGTGATAGCATTTAACGGCATCAATTACCATTCGTTACAATTCAGCAATGTGTCAAAGCTCATTCTTGATAATCATCCAAATCTGTATGTTTCATTTTGTGAATCCACCTTCAACAGCCGTACGGACCATATGGACGGTGCATACTATTTAGAAAAAAAGAAGGGGTATACCATATATCACGATTCAAAGACAGGTGAAGTAAGAAAAGTACTGTATATCAATAATGCAGATGTAAAGAAACGCATTTCGGCAATACTCGATCCAAATGACGGGACCGATTTTTCTTCTCTTTTTAAAACAGAAGATGACGGCAAACATTATTATATAAATATACCCAGATCCTCAAAGACGCAATTCACCGAAGATCCTGTCAAGACATTGGTAACGGATATATTTGCTGAAAATGAATGCGAGTATGACCGTGAGCTTACAGAAAAAATTGCACTCGGCGTATATAAATTCGATCCCGAGGCAATTGAATATTTATATGACTGCATAGATGAAGACCTGCCCGCAAAGGATATAATTCATAAATATTATACTCAGATTTTCGGAAGGAATGAATCTCCGGACGAAAGTACAGTTTGGTGTAATTACATCAGAAGCGGAAAAATGGACAAGCACGATATTTTTGTCAAATTATTCAAGAAAAAGGATTTTAAGATCAAATACGGAATTTATTACAATAATGACCCTGAGATGACCAAAACAGAAGAGTATAAGCTTTATATAGAAAGCTGGAGCCAATGGAACAACGTTATCCTTACACCCGAGGAGACAGAGAAATATGCAGAGGGTCTGACCGAGCAGTCCCGTGAAACGGTAGATATCATTTACTCCTGGTTTATGAATGATGATGAATTTGCAAATTATACCGACGAGGAATATATCGGATTTCTCTATAACACCTTGCTGAGAAGATATCCCGACCAAAGAGGTCTGAACAGCTGGTGCAAGCAGCTGGAAAATAATGTTACAAGGGAAGAGGCATTCTACAGTTTCCTTTTCAAAGACGAATTTCAAAACGATCTCATATCCGCAGATACGGAAACATCGGTCAGAAGTTAATTCAAAAAATTATGGCTGTCGGAGCAGAAAAAATATGCCCGACAGCCATAATTTATTTTTTTGAAGCAAAGCTCTGATGGAACTGATACAAGGGATCATCTTCCCTTTCGTACATATACATATCAAGATCCGTTAATTTATAAAATCCAATGGTATTCTCAAGGTCCATATAGCTCAGAGTCTGTTCCTTGTCATCGAGCCTTTCCCCGTCATAAAAAACCTTGTCAATACTGCTTGCAAAAACACTAAGCTTAACGCTGGTGCTGTATTCAAGCACGGAATTTTCAGCATAAAATATATGAGTATTTATAAGCATACCGGGTCTGCCCACCGACAGAATGACCTCGTTTCGTTCATCGCCGTTAATATCCGCCGCCGATAACTGGATATACCTGTCATCATAAAGCATACCCGTTTCCTGATTCATGGACATTGCGGAAAAAAGCACAGGGAAATACGTGTTATCCGAAATAACGTGAAAATCGGGTTGAGCATTGACCATGGAGACCACAGAAACACAAAGGCTCCTGAAATACTCCTCCTGCCACTCGGGCTTGTAAGCGGACAGCTGAAAAATATCGTCACAGCCGTCATTGTTATAGTCAAATATCATGGAAACAAACTTATTTTCCTTCAGCGAAGCGGTGTCAATGATAATATACTCCATGGGGATATCCTCTGCAGTTTCAAAAAGCAGTGGCTTTTCCATTTGTTCCGCAGGTATCCGTTCGGCTTTTTCAAAGTCCAGATTTTTAAAATATGACCTGTATGTATAGAACGGGTCCTCCTCTTGTGCCGCTGCCGCAGTTACGGAAGCCGTTAATTCTTCTGTGAACATATCGACGTCATCATCGCTGTTTCGGATAAAAACAACAGCAGCAATAAGCAGCGAAACTATCAAAGCCGAGATAATAGCAGCCTTTTCGTGAAGCCTTCCGCCGTTTAAGTCTTTCAGAACATCTCCCGCGTCCGAATAACGGTTTTCCGGGTCAAGCCTTGTGCATTTAGAGATCATATCGCGGTATTTCTTATCAAAAGCAAGGCTGCCGAAAATACATTCCAGCGTTTTTCCCAGAGCGTAAATATCCGAACGCTTGTCCGTCTGTGAAAAGCCGTACTGCTCGGGAGGCGCAAAACCCTCTGTGCCGAGATATCGCGTGTCGCTGTCAGCGGAAGGCTTGACCGTCCGCGCCGCGTCGAAATCAATAAGCCTGATATGACCGTCATCTGCCAGAAGAATGTTTGACGGCTTGATATCGCGGTGAACTATGCCCAGCCTGTGAATATGGGAAAGGACGCTGCAAAGCTCCTTTGCGGCATTGACCATAGCCTTTTCTGTAAAGCAGGCTTCGGAAATTATCCTGCCCTCGATATATTCTTCCGTAACTATAATTCCCTTTTCATCGGAAGTAACGGAAATGACCTTCGGCATAAACGGGTGAGGATTGTTCCCGAGCAGCTCATATACCTCTTTGCAGCCGTTGCATATTACACGCTTGATGACCTTTTTTCCGTTTTCATCGTACTGAACATATACGCAGCCGCGTTCACTGCCTTTAAGAAGCTGCCCCATATTTTCACCTCCCGGGTCTTGACATTTTCCTGAATTTATGATAGCATATTTTCAAACCGATGTCAACAAAGGGGAATGATCATGATAAAAAACACCGATGAAATGCAGCAGGAAATATTAAACGCAGATAATATCTATGATATGCTGGAGAATAACCGTGAAAGCTTCAGCTGCGAAGCTCTGTCAGACTATCTGAAAAAGCTGCTTGAAGAAAAAAACATCAAGCCTGCCGAAGCTGTACGCCGAAGCGGACTTGACCGCAGCTACGGACATCAGATAATCTCGGGAAGAAAAGCCCCCTCCCGCGACAAGCTTATCGCCCTGTCCTTCGGAATGGAGCTTTCCCTCGATGAAACCAACGCCCTCCTGAAAGCCTCGCGCAACCGCACCTTGTATGCCCGTGACCAAAGGGACGCCGTAATAATCTATGCCCTTGCAAACAAGCTGAGCATTATTGAAACAAACCAGCTTCTCTTTGATAAGTCCATCGAAATAATATCCTGACCCGCAAACGCCGATGCCCCCTGCAAGCTGTATCTCGCAGAGGGCATTTTTTTATAAACTCAGCTTTGTGAAGAACCGAGCACCTTCTGTACGGTATCAATATCAAGAAGATATTTCCTGCCGATGCTTTCAAACTTCATATCTCTGTAAACAGCAAGCTGTTCATCAAACTCGCTTGCCGAAACCTCCCTGTCGTTAATGGTCCTGGTAATTTTATCGGTCATTCTGCCGTCGCTATACTCGTCATTATAGAAGCTCAGGCACTGAACCGGTTCTGTGCCTTTTACGGTAAATACCGTGCCCGAGATCTCGCCACTTTGACTTCCGTACACAGAACCATACATCAGATATCCTCCGTCCGCTATCTGAATATAGCCGTGATCTTCATAGGAAGTAATATATGTAAGCTCGCCGTCGATAATTGTATACATCTCAACAATTGCTCCTGCAATAAATGCATCCGAAACAAACAATTCTTCGATACCGTCATCATTGATGTCATAAAGCTCAAACATAGGAGCAAATGTATTATATTCATCACTATGATCTATAGTAATTTCCTCGCTTCTTATCATGTCAATAAGGAAATCCCCATAGATCTGTTTATGATCCGTGACCTTTTTCACCTCTTCGGTCTCGGCGGAGGTCTGAGTCTCGTCCGCAGTCTCGGAAACAGTTTCCGAAACAGTCTGCTCCGAAAGAACAGCAGCCGATGACTGCTCAGCGGTTTGAAGCTCAGGGTCAGAGCTCTCCGATGATTTTTTCTGCACTAATAAAATGGCAATTATAATTATCAGCACCGCAATAACACAGCCCATTACTATCATAACAGGGTTGGCTTTTTTTGCAGGAGCGGAGGGTACAGCGGCAACGGTGCTGACCTTTGGCGATGGAATATCGGCGGTGAGCTTTTCTCCGCATTTCAGGCAGAATTTGCTGCCTTCGCCATTTTCAAAACCGCATTTATTGCATTTCATAAAAAGCACCTCTCAGAACATCATATGGGAATAACGGATACATTACCGTTCTCATCGACAGTGCGGATACATTTGGTGTAGACCTCTATCAGTTCATAGTGCTCGTCCATCGCAAGGGAACGGGCATTTTCCATTACGCCGGGCATAGGCTGACCGACCTTGAAATGCTCGATGATATACCCGGCAAAGTCCACCATATGCACCTCGTACTCCTTGCCCAGATAGCACTTTGAACAATACCCCACAAAATCACCGGGTATCTCAATAAGTGGAAATTCCTTTCTCACTTCCTCCAGAACAGCATTTATCCTTGTCTGTGCGTCAACGTTTCCCGTATCCAGCTTTGTGAGAAAATCAATATATTCCTTTGAGCGTTTCTGCCTCAGTATCCGCTCCCTGTCCTTTGGAGACTCAAGATAGGTCTTTTTCACATTTTGGGTGTCACTGCTGAGAGACAGGATACTTTTTTCGCTGTTCTGCTCCTTGTTCATAAAAAGAGGTCTTGGCATCAGATAAGCACCTTCCTTGTCTTCGGAGAATTACTGCTGCTTACCGCCTGAGCGCCGATAGGTCTGCCCGATGCAGGCACAGCACGTTCCCTTCCCCAGTTTCTTATAGACTCGATACGCTCGGGGCTGACCTTGGATAAAGGAACAACGTTTTCAAACGCTTCCATAATAGTCTGCTCGGTGTATTCAAAAGAGTCGTTTGCAAGCTTTCTGTATGCGATATCACGCACAGCAGATTCAAGGTCTGCTCCTGTAAAGCCGTTTGTGGCTTCAACTATCTTATCCGAAAAGTCCCCCGCAAACTGCAGCTTCAGATATTTTTTCATATACATCGAAATTATGGTCCTGCGCTCATCTGCCGTGGGAAGGTCAACAAAGAAAAGCTCGTCAAATCTACCCCGCCTGAGAAGCTCGGAAGGGAGCATCGAAACGTCATTGGCGGTAGCAACGACAAAGACCTGCTTTTTACATTCCTGGAGCCAGAAAAGGAACTGTCCTACCATGCGCGTCGAAACGCCGCTGTCCCCCGACGAGCCTGCCAGACCCTTTTCTATCTCGTCTATCCAGAGTATACATGGTGAAACATTTTCCGCCATAGTCAGCGCGTCCTTAAGCTGCTGCTCGCTCTGACCCACATAGCTGCCCTGAACAGTGGCAAAATCAAGCCGATATAAGGGCAGCTTCCAGCTCGCCGATATCGCCTTGGCAGACAAGGATTTTCCGCAGCCGGGAACGCCGACAAGAAGTATTCCTCTTGGGGGGTGAAGTCCCCTTTTCTTCATTTCGTCTCTCTTTTCGGGAGTAAGAAGTGTTTTCTTTTCATCGAGCCATTTCTGAAGTCCCTCAAGTCCGCCGACGGTCACAGCCGAATTATCAACGGATATTTTTTCCAGACCCGAAATATTTGAAAAGAGTCTGTCCTTAGTCTGTTTTATTTCTTCAAGATCAGCCTTTGTGATATTTTTCTTGGCAATAAGTGAAGCGATAACATTCTCCGCCTCTATCTGAGTAATGCCCGTCAGGGAAGAAGCTGCTTCTCTCAGGTCATTGTTATCCCATTCCACAGAAATGCTCGACCTGTAATCGTTGATATAATCCGAGATTATGGAATACATCTCATCTTCATTGGGATAATCAAGCCTTACAGTCATACCCAGCCGCTGCAGCTGATTCCATACGGGATTGTTTGTAAGAACGATAACAACGCCGCCCGATTCGTTTGCCAGCATTGCCAGGTCATAAAGCTGCTTTGCGTCGGAATTGTCCGAGCTGATATCGGGCACCTCGGTAAGGATAAGTGTCATATACTGCTTGTGCTTTATCTGCTCGCTGAAAAAGTCCACCGCGCCGTAAACCGAGCGTTCGTCGGTGATAACATTTCCCGTCTTGATATCGTAAATGCCCTTCGACATCGAATGTACATAAAAGCACAGATTAAGCTCGTCCGCGACCTCTTTAAGGGTATCGAGAGCCCTTGTCCGTTCAATGGTCTCAAAAGCAATAAAGGGTATTCTTGCAATGGAATATCTTTTCAGTTCTTCCTTGACTTTGATAAGTTCACTCATACAGTCTGCCTCCTGTTATCCGGTTATCTTTGATATCTGAGCATTTTTCACCATCACAGAAAGCTTTCCGCTCCTGTCGTTTTTAGCAGAATTTATCAGTGATGATTCAATGGTCTTTGCCGCGTCCGTCACAATGTCACAGCACCCCGAAAGGCTTTCTGTCTCGGCAGCGCAGGGCATGACCGAAAAGCGATAGATTATTTTCAGTTCTCTTTTAAGTGCAGATAAAGCTCTGCTTATCTCCGCTTCACTGCCCCGCGCGTGGGACATATCGCGGTCAAATCTGCTCTGAGCAAGCTTCAGTCTCTCGTTTATCGCCTGCAAAAATTCCTCTGAAAACAATTCCGCAGCACCCGGAACAAACTCAAAGCTTCCCTCATAGGCAGCTTTGAGATTTTCCTCATCATTTATCCTCTCTTTAAACTCATTGAACAGATCACACCACTCGGCAAAAGTTTCAGGCGTTCTCATAATTGATCCTCCTAATTATTTTTTCTTTGCCTCTCTTCTTCTGATAAGAGTATCGGGCGGAGTCAGGTCCCAGTCAGGCATTCCCTTTGCGAAATTATCCGTAAACTTTGACTCGGTATTGTACGAATCCTTTATAGCCTTCCGCCAGTTGTTTGCAGCAGAGGATATCTTCTCCCTTATCGCCTTTTCCTCGTCCTCATTCATCTCGGAAAAAGGAGAAGCGCCCCTTTGTTTCTTTTCGGAAGCTTTCGCTGCTTTGTTTTTCCTGTCGTGCTGAATACTATCCGAAGCACTTTGGCTTTCATCAGTCTCCTCCGCAAAGGGAGAAGAACCGTTATTCGCATTCACAGGCAAAATTACGCTTACTTCATCAAGCGCAGTATTATCAGAAGAAACGCCTCCTTCAATATCCTCATCAGTCTCCGCAAAAGGAGCTGAGCTGCTCTCCTCCTTCACAGGCATGATCTCACCTTCATCATCGGGCAGCGAATTATCGCCTTCAGGGTCCTCGTCCTCCTCAAAGGGCGATGAACTGTTTTTTGTCAAGCTGACCTTTCTCTCGGATATCTCATCATTTTCATCGGATATTCCGGAAGCTTCTTCCGTATCATTATCGGGAATATCTGCCAGATCGATCTTTGTTCCGCATTCGCTGCAGAACAGGAAATCCCCTGTTATAGCGATCCTGCAAAAGGTTATCTCCTGTCCGCATTCGGGACAGAATATAGTCTGATTTAACGCACTTTCATTCATCATATAGCCCTCCTTTACTTCAACATTACAGTTTTTGCCTTATCATCTTCAAACCGTGCAACGTAAAGCTCAGGAGAAAGCTCGTCCAGCAGCTGCATAGTAAGCTTTTCTTCCTTGTTCTTTTTATTTACGATATCAGCCATTTTAAAGACCTCCGAGAATATTCGCCTAACGTCCAGAGAGATACGGGACTGCATATCATTGTATTTTGTCTCAATGTTTCTGCAGGCAGCCTGATACTCCTCCACGCAGCCCTTTAAATTATAATGCACATAGAAACCGCATACCGCTCCCGCAATAAGAGTTGCGATACCGAAAAAAACTGATGCTCCGCCAACAGCTATAAGGAAGCATACTGCCGCAGCAATACCCCATCCCACATAGGTCATTTGGCTTTTCTTCTTTGCTTCGGATAAAGAGCGTTTTGCATTTTCGACCTCGGCAGATCTTTTCTCGGTTATCTCATCTGAAAGACCCGCTAAAACCGTCTTTTCGTTTCTTCCGTCCGAAGTGCTGAATTTAAACCAGTCCACTTCGAAATTCAGCTGTCTGCCCGCGATCATCCTGTTCTTAGCAAGAGTGTCGTTATAAGCGCTCTTTATCCAGTCTCTGCAAAATGCAACGGCAAGCTTGCGGGTGGAGGGGCTTTCAAAATTACTTTCGCCGCCCATAGCAACATCGGACAATATCTGAGTAAAATCGCGTACCTCTTCAAACTTGCTCTTTTCTATCTGAGCCTTTTTCTTAGCCTTATCCTCATCGCCGTTATATTTTATGATATATTCAAGCTCTCTTTCCTCATAGACCTTTACCCGCTCATCATCATCAAAAAGCGTAACAAGCTCCATCAGTATCTCATCAAGCTTTTCCTTTATCTCTCCGGTATTAACGGGAGTGCTCATAATGCCGTCGATATATTCAAACAATCTGCCGTGAAGATATGCCGTTTCAAGCTTAGCAATATAAACATCGTGATTTGTGCAGTGATCCTCGATCGCCTTGAACTCAAGATCGGGCATAGACATACATTTATTGATTATCTTATTCCAGTTGCTTATCTGATTTTGTTCAAAGTCATCTTTTTTAGAAAGGATATCCACCCATTCGTTCATATACTCAAAAACGCTGCTCTGATAGGTATTTCCCAGAAGACCGTTAGCATATGCGTCCAGCATAAATACGCATCTCATATCCAGATTTTCGGGATCCTGTCCCCTCAGATAGCGTACCATCCATTGATTGCAGGCTTCGGAGCGTCCCGCCCTGCGGCATACAAGAGCAAAGAACAGGCTGGTTTTTTCTTCATCAATGTTCAGAGCCTCCATTACCGCTCTCTCGGCAGTGGCGCGGTCATCGTTTATCCAAGCGGAAAGAGCCACAAGACAGGAGGACAGCCAGTATTTCGGCGTAGAGAGCCTCAGCTCCTCGGCAGCGGTAACAATGGTATTCTGACGAACGATACCCACATCTGTGGCAAGAAGGATACCCTCGGTAGTTTTTCTTATCTTATCGTAATTGCCGTACAGCTTTTCTCTTTCCTGCCTTACCTTAACGATCTGTGTCTGCGCCATCTGCATAAGGTGCTGACGTCTTGCCTGGTCATACAGGGTATAGACCATTTTCTGGATATCGTTGACTTTCTTATCGACCTCAGCCAGCTCATTGCGCACACTGTCCACCTTGCCGTCAATAACCGAAGCCTTTCTATGTACCAGAGCGACCTCGGCAGCCACCGCGCCCACAGCAGCTTCTACCTGCCTTGCGGTCCTGAGAGTTGACTGCGTGGTACTGTCTATTTTCCCTAAATAGTATTCATCTGACATAAAACCATTCTCCTTTTATAACCGAAAATATCAAATTCATTCGTTAACGTACTCAGGAAACAATCTTGTTATCTCCGCATACAATTCATCGGCAAATCTCTGCTGAGAAACAGCGCTGGGGTGATAATCCGAGCCGAAGCCTTCATCATCTCTCTGAGAGTTGAAGCGAAACGAGCTTATCCTTTCATCTGAGCTTTCCTCAATGTATTTCTCCGCAGAGCGGGCAATAACATCATACAAATTCGAACGCTGTATCCCCGAAGCGCAGATTATGTAAGAGTCGGGATTTGCCTCTCTTACCTGCCTGATAAACTCAATGTATTTTTCCGAAAACTCGTCCTCCCTGCTTGTTATCCCCCGTGTGTAGCTGTTATCGTTGGCACCGAGAGCAATAACGCAGATATCGGGAACAAACTCCGAATTATCCCACAATTCATCGCTGCGGAAACCGTCCGTATACTTATAAAGCTCGGGCATAAGAAAGCCCTCCGTCTTTTTCTCGCCGTTAGGGGTGTATCTTGAAACTATGCCGATACCATTCATACCGATGATGTTATATTCCGCCCCCAGACGTTCGGCAGTAAGAGCGGCATAGCCCAGCAAGCCGTTTTCGGTGGAGGTCGAAAATTTTTCCTCAGCAGAGGAAGCCTCATCGCCGTAACCGCAGGTCAGCGAATCTCCTATAAATTCGATCCTTATATCAGAAACGGGCGGCGGAGCAGTCTCCCCCGCTGCCACAGTCCTTATCCTGCCTATACCCACAGCCCCGAAGCAGCCCTCGGACAATTTGGTTATCTTAACTCTGTATCTGTCAGCGATCTCCTCATCCACCGCACAGAACACCATATCCTCCGTCAGAACGCCCCTGAAAACTTCCTCTGAATTGACCGTCACCGAATAATAGGAACGCTCCTTTTCATCACATTCCTCCGGTTCCATAATAAGCTCTATCTCAGCATAAGTACCGTAAAAATCGAACTCAGCCGCCGAACAGCTGTACCCCAGATAGCGGATATTATCCCTGAACAAGGTCCTTCCCGAAAGCTTAACGTGCTGTGCGTCGGCATAGCATTCAAATTCTGACAATCCCGTCTCCTCGGTGTAGGAGCCGCCGATAATATCATCAGTGCTTTCAGCCGCTTCGGTATGCTCCGTTTCCGGATTTTCCGACAATGTTACCTCTGCCGACGATACCGTGACCGTGCTTGCAGCTTCCACTTCTTCCGACGCAGCATTCACCGTCTCAGGCAAAGCTTTCTCTGTTTCCGAAACAGCTTTCACCGTTTCGGTAATATCATTTGCGGCGTCAGTCACCATAGCGCCGTTTCTGTCAGCATTCTCCGAATAACAGGAGGATAAAGCCAGCACCCCTATCATAAGGGGAATGATCAAAAAATTTTTCATGCTCATTCTCCTATGATAAAATAAAATAAGAGCTTATTCCGTCTTTATCGAAAGCTATCAGATATGAGGTGCTCTTATCATAAATGATGTAAAACTCCCTGTCGTTAAAGCCGCTTAAATACTGATAGAAATCATATTCATCGATATGATTTTTCGGTATCCTGTAAACGCATTCATAATTATTTTCCATTGCCGCGACAATAAAATAATTTCTGTTCTCATTTATACCGATGTATTTATCGCTGTGATACACTGTTTCATTGAAGCTTACGATGTCTGTTAAAGAAAGGTCTTTCTCGCCCATTGCCACGCAGTACCCCTCAGATACAAAGAACCGTTTTATTCCCCCCGAAATACGCGGAGCAAAAGCACCGAGATACCTTCCGTCCATATCGTAATATTCTATCTGTGATTTATCGTCGGAGGTCCTGTATATCCTGTCATTGTATATCTGGAGATCCAAGCATTTTTTGTTAAGGATAAGTTTTTTACCGCTGCCGTCAGGCTCTGTCCTGTAAAGCATATCCTCCGAAGTGAAGTAGATATGACCGTCATATACTCTTACCCCGGAAGCCTTGCAGTCGGTTATTTTCCTGCGGCCCGTACCGTCCTTCTTGATCGAATACAATTTGTATTCATCGCTTGCATTGCGGTAATATACGGTATCGCCGTCCGCCATCACCATATCGGTCATATCATCTGACAGGTCGTAATAATAGTAGGTAAACATCTCGAATTCTGCTTTTTTCAGCTGCCAGTGATAACCGTCCATACCTCCCGCAAAATAGATATCATTTCCGTCAAAACAGTATGACGAGTAATTTGCATAATTTCCTGCGGTATTTCCGCTCATTATCTTATTTCCCGAAATATCCTTTTTGGCGTTGTCGGTGGCTGCATTGGGAGAGATGTCAACAAAGCTGCTCCACGTGGCTTTCGGAATAACAAAATCCGTGTATTTATACATATAGCCATTACCCAGCAGATAAAAATAGCTTACAGTCAACGAGTTTCCGTCATATTTCCAGGAATTTGTCTCCAGCCACGGGTTTTCCTCTATCTGTTCCTCAAAATAAGAACGGTCCATATCGGGAGAAAGGATATATTTCTCATCGCCGAAAAGAGCATTGGTATTATCATAAACAATACCCTTCATATAAGCGTCAACAGTATCAAAAAAGCCCTCTTTATCCGTAATAAGGTCACTGAAAGAAAGCTCTCTGCCCGATGAAACATCAAATATATATGTACTTACCGAGCCGAATATCGAGCTGCTTGTTCCTCCGCCCATATCATCGTAATATTCTATGGATACAAAAAGAAGATCGTTCTCAAAATAAACATTCTCAACAGTTCGTGTGCTTTCGGTATCACCAAAACTCCAAGTTGGCTTAAAGTCGATCCTTTTAAGGTCATACATTTCAATTTGATCGGATATATCCCCATAGGAATAATCGCTCAGAGCCTGATTTATCTTATCGGACGCAGACTTATTACCCGATATTTCTATATAAGGGATAAAATAGGAATAGGTTGAATAATGCTCGTCCCACTTATAGTATTCCGTGTTCGTTTCAAAAACCGCTCTGCCCTTCGGAAAGTCAAATACCAAAGGCTCTGCCGCTTCTGTCACAGCTTCGGTAAGAGGTTCGGTCGCCGTCTCTGTCTTAACGGCAGTGGTTGTGACCTGCTTTGATGTCTGAGCTTCGGCAGAGGTCTGAGTCGCAGCTGTTGTGATTACTGCGTTTTCAGAAACAGAAGCTTCCGTTTCAGTCGGATTGTCTGTCTGTTCGGAAACATCAATTTTGTTATCCGACAGACCGCCGGGACTCGGGATAAAAATCGCCCCTGCAACAATAAGGACCGCAGCCGCAGCAGCTCCTATAATGATTTTTTTACTGCCCGCCTTTGCTTTCACAGGCTCTGAAGGAGCCGAAAACGAAACAGTCTCCGCTGTTGTGTTCTCGGGCTTTGCAGTCTGCTGCCCGTCAGAGATGAGCTTAGTGCCGCATTTAAGGCAGAACTTGCTGTTTTCCTTATTTTCAAATCCGCATTCCGGACATATCATTTTGCCATACCCCCAATATCACTTTACAATACAAACCGATGCCATTTTCCTTCAAGATCCGCCTGATAAATACAATATTGATGGGCGCCATATTCAACCACGTAGAAATAGCTGTTTATCATCTCCGGCAGCTCATAATTCCAGATAGCCTCGGAATTTGTAAATTCGCGCAAAGGAATTTTTGCCAGACGTACCGTGCCGTTATCGTCATAGCATATATAAATATAATAATAGTCAGCATTTATTCCGCCGCACTCAACGGAATACTTAACAGTGATACTCGGGTCCTCAAGGCTTATTATCACAACAAACGGCTCATCATTATCCGTGTAATATCCTCTGGCGATAAGCACTCCGTTCTGGATAAAGAAATTATCGATATGCATCGGCCTGTTGTCAAGATACATATGGTCTAAAACACTTCCGCCGTTAATGTCATATATATCCAGACAGGAGTCATCGGGAGAAATGCAGTATATCATACCCTTGTAGAAGCTTGGGAGATAGCAGTAAGCGTCGATTATCTTGGTTTTTCCCGAGCCGTCCCTGTTCATTCTCCAGAACTTTTTATCCGATGAATAATAGATATAGTCGCCGTATAATCTGACATTTGAAGCACGTGTGTCGGTCAGCTTTATACGCTCGGAGCCATCTGTCGAAACGCGGTACAGCGCACAGTCATCGCCGCTGTTGCGGTAATATATGTAAGAATAGTCGGCGCCTCCGTCTTCATACAAAACCATATCCGACAGGTCATTTACAACTATCCTGTCCTCCGAATAGTCGAAGTTGCCTGACCTTACCTTCCAGCTCGTATAATCTTCACCGCCGCAGTAGATAACACCATACGGTATGCCGCACTCAGTTTTGCTTACATAAGCCGAAAAGTTAGCATAATTTCCCTCTGTGTTGCCATCATAATAATAATACATTTCATTGGACTCCGGAAGTAAATTATGTGATAAAGTCTGCTTCAGATAAGGAGCGACCTCGTATATTGGTACGTACACACTGTAAGAAGCTTCGATATATCCGGGACCGTAAATGCAGAAACAAAAATCATCTGCCTGACCGTGATCATCTCCGAAGCTCCAGTAATAAGAATAACAGTTATATAAAAACTGCTCATAATCCAGCAGACCGTAGCTGTGATCAGCAGCGATCTGCGCTACAGCCTCCATATTTGTAAACACATCGTAAAGACTGTACTTATCGCTTGAAACATCGGAAAGCCACTCATACTGAGAATACAGCTCATCCTTCACCGAAGGGTCATTATGCAGACCAATTTCAGCCGCAGAAGTTTCGGACACAGCTTCCACAGCGGTTTTCGAAGTCTGAGCAGTCGTTACGGGAGCTGCGGTCGTCTCAGCCGTCTCCGCAATTTCGGCAGCTGTCATTGCCATGGAGCTGTCTGTGCTTTCGGCAACAGCAATATCGTTGTCCGAAGTATTGTTATTTACAGCAATGACTCCCGCAGCAATGCCGATAACAGCCACAGCAGCTATCCCAATAAAAACAGGCTTTTTACCCGCAGGAACCGTATTCTGCACCTGTCCGGGAATATTTTCGGGCACCTCATTTCCCGTCTTGCGAAGGTCTGCCTTCTCCTCCGCGGGCATCTTGTTTCCGCACTTAATGCAGAACTTGCTGTTTTCCTTATTTTCAAATCCGCAGCTTGAACACTTCATAAGCTCTTCTTCCTTATCCATAAAACATTATCCTGCGCATAATTATCGCCGAATTTATTTGCATTTCCAACAAAAAAGCAATGTTTTCCCTTATTATATCACAGCATAATACATAATGTCAACATTTTCCGAAAAATTTTATTCTTACGAAAACAGTAAACATAACGCGCAGGCATATGCTCAGGATATCGTCACCGAATAAAAAAACAGCTCCCCGCAATGCACTGCAGAGAGCCGCTCTGATCTGTGTTTACCTGTCGGCGGAAAGCTCTTCGGCTTTGATAAAGAAGTCATAAACAGGGGCAATGCTGTTAAGGTCCTCAGCAATTTTTTCGGGAAGCCTGTCCGAAAAAAGCAGCTCCCAGTCCTTGCTCAGAGCAGACAGACCGATGTTTTTCCTGTTGAGCCAATTTTTCTTTTCGGGGCTTTCATCGGGAAATTTATCGCGCTTGTACATATCGCCGTAAAGCTCAAAGACCTCCTGAGACTCAAATGCCTCCAGAGCCGCAGCAAAAAAAGGGCTGTCATTTAAAATCATGCTCCGCATATCATTCATAGTCTCTGCAGAAGCCATATAAAAGCCGCAGCCGTACTCAAAGCCTTTTTCGGAGATCTCGAAATAAAAGGCAGGCAGCGATTTGAAAAGATCCCTGCCTCTGCTGAATGTGCACCACATATTCTGCCTGAATATGGATTTACCGCGAGCATATCTGGCGTCACGAAATATCCGTGATATTTTCACATGGGAAATATGCTCGTCAATGCTTTTCACAGCAGGGGTCAGCGCCTCGGTGAACTCCTTAAACGGCTTAGCTACGAAAGTCTCATATTGGTACCGATGGTCGTGGAACCAGCTTTTGCTGTCATTGAGACTGTTTTCAAACAAAAAATCAATTGTTGCGGGTGTAAATGACATAAATATGACCATTCCTTTCCTGAGAGTTTTGTGTTTTCCGTAAGGAAATCTTTGGCGTCAGCCAAAGAAACAAAACTCGGAAGTTTGAAAATCTTTGATTTTCAAACTTAGAACCTGTCTTCACAAGAAATGTGTGCGGATCTTCGAGCATAATTTTGTTGCAGGCAAAATTTGCCGAAAAGACGTGTGCATATGCTTGTGAAGACGTGTTCTTATCCCTCCGAAATAATTATACTACAGAAAAAAATCTGCGTAAAGGCTTTTTTTGAGAAAAAACTATTGACTTTTTCCCCGAATTATAATATAATATATTCAGCGTTTGTTGCGCCGAAAATATGCTAGTGTAGCACAGTTGGTAGTGCAGCTCATTCGTAATGAGCAGGTCGCGTGTTCGAGTCACGTCACTAGCTCCACGTATTGAAGCCGTTTGCGAGGTTCGCAGGCGGCTTTTTTATCATATTCTCCCCGAATAATCCAAATCTCCCTGCAAATAATATCAAAAGGTATTATAGGCAAGGAGATTTGTTTTATGAAAAAGGAACAGGAACATAAGCCCTACATACCTGCGGAGAAGATAACTCCCGAATTCACCGTAACTTCGGTAATTTCGGGAATTATCCTTGCGGTAGTGTTCGGGGCGGCAAACGCATATCTGGGACTGAGAGTGGGACTTACCGTCTCCGCATCTATCCCTGCGGCAGTGATATCCATGGGAGTAATAAGAGGACTTCTGAAACGGGACTCCATATTAGAGAGCAATATGGTTCAGACCATAGGCTCCGCAGGAGAATCCATTGCCGCAGGAGCCATATTCACCATACCCGCTCTTTTCCTCTGGGCAAAGGAAGGCACAGCGCCATATCCGGACCTGTGGGAGATATTTCTCATCGCCCTCTGCGGCGGACTGCTGGGAGTGGCATTTATGATACCCCTCAGAAATGCCCTTATCGTCAAAGAGCACGGCGTCCTCCCCTATCCCGAAGGAACAGCCTGCGCCGAGGTGCTCCTTGCGGGAGAAGAGGGCGGAAAGGGCGCAGGCAGCGTCTTTTCGGGAATGGGCATAGCCGCTCTTGTGAAGCTGATAACAGACGGACTTCGCATTGCCTCGGGAGCGCTGACCGTTCCCGTAAAAGCATTAAAGACCCATTTCTCCGCCCAGATATACCCCGCTCTGCTGGGAGTGGGATATATCTGCGGAGCAAAAATTTCCTCATATATGTTCGCAGGAGGACTGCTTGGCTGGTTCGTGCTTATCCCCGCCATAGCCATATTCGGAGGAGATACGGTGCTCTATCCCGGCACCGTGCCCATCTCACAGATGTATGAAACAGGCGGCGCATCGGCTATCTGGAGCAGCTATATCCGCTATATGGGAGCAGGAGCAGTGGCGGCAGGCGGAATTGTCAGCCTTATAAGGTCACTTCCCCTCATATTTTCTGCATTCGGCGCGTCGGTCAAGGGCTTTGGCAGCAAAGGGAGCAGCAGCCGCACCGATAAAAACCTTGATATCCGCGTTACCGCAGTCATAGCCGCCCTGGTCATACTTCTCCTGTGGCTCTATCCGGGAATACCCATATCCCTTGCAGGCACAGCATTTATCGTCATATTCGGCTTTTTCTTTGCCACAATCTCCTCAAGAATGACAGGACTTGTGGGCAGCAGCAACAATCCCGTTTCGGGAATGACCATAGCAACGCTCCTTGTATGCACCCTGCTCTTAAAGCTGTCGGGCGAAACGGGCAGCAGAGGAATGACCGCCGCCATTGCCATAGGCTCTGTAATATGCATGATAGCGTCAGTCGCAGGAGACACCTCTCAGGACCTTAAAACGGGATTTATCTTAGGCGCCACCCCCGTTAAGCAGCAGATAGGCGAGCTTATCGGAGTGTTCTCGGCAGCGGCAGCCATCGGCGGAGTAATGCTCCTGCTTGATGCAGCATGGGGCTTCGGCTCGGAAGCCCTTGCGGCTCCCCAGGCTACCCTTATGAAAATGATAGTCGAGGGAGTAATGGAGGGCACACTGCCCTGGGCGCTGGTGTTTATGGGCGTGTTCATCGCCCTTACTGTGGAGCTTTTAGGCATACCCGTCCTTCCCGTAGCCATAGGCTTGTACCTTCCCCTGGAGCTTACGGCAGCCATAATGATAGGAGGACTTGTCCGCCTTGCCGCCGAGCGCCGCAGAAAAGCCTCCTCATCGGGAATACTCTTCTGCTCGGGGCTTATCGCAGGAGAGGGGCTTGCAGGCATACTCCTTGCCCTCCTTGCGGTATTCGGCATAAGCGAAAATATTGACATTTCGGATAAGCTCAGTCTCGGAAGCGTTGGCACCGTAATTCTTCTCGTTCTGATAATATTCTTGATTTTCTGCGCAGCGGCAAAGGAGGATATGACAAATGAAAAAACGGATAACTCCCGATAATATCCCCCTGCCCGCAAAGGACCTATGCACCGAATGCAGCAGCTCGGGCAGCGTTACTATCTTAATGCATAACAACGGCATATTCGACCGCATCGTCCAAAAGCTTTTCGGCAGACCGAAAATATCCCGCATACACCTTGACGAAACGGGAAGCTTTGTCTGGAGCTGTATCGACGGCAGCAGCATAACGGAAATAGGCAGCAAAGTAAAGGAGCGGTTCGGAAGCGAAGCGGAGCCTCTTTATCCGAGGCTCATACTGTTTTTCACCCTGCTGCGGGACTGCGGATTTGTGGAAATAACGAAATAATACTATAAATTAAAATCGACTATTTGACATATACTGCAGAAAAAAAACGATTTAGAATTATAGCAAGACACAGAAATAGACTGACAAAAGAAGGCGAGTTCTGTCATCCGGAAAGGAAGTTTGATGCTGAGTTGGCGTATTATAGCCGCCGTATTCTGTCCAAAGGTTAATTAGTATTGTACAAAAAATCTCCGCCTTGATTTTTCAAAGCGGAGATTTCAGTCTGTCGAAAAAGAAATGAACATTGTATAATTTGCACAACCCTATATAAAAATTGCTTTATCCAAAACGTTCCACCGGAACGTTTTGGAGGG
>NZ_JBJERV010000003.1:0-20713 GCF_051882455.1 Huintestinicola sp.
CTATGACGAGGAGCTGAGACACTGGGTAAAGTCCCGTCAGTACTGGATATATAACTCAATTTTCGCCCATGGCATTTCCCTTGTGAGACAGCTTATAATCACAGGCTGGCTTGTTTACGGCGTTATTTTCAAGGACCTGACCATCGGTAATTTCTCCCTCTATCTTGCAAGCTCGGGAGCCTTCTCCATGGCGATAAACGAGATACTTATGGGTCTGTCCGCTCTGAGGGAAAGAAGCGCACACACCGACGATTACCGCAGCTTTATGGATATCCCCACGGACAGCGAAAAGGATACCATTCCCGTTCCCAAAGCGGACAAATACGTCTTCACCTTTGAGAATGTTTCCTTCAAGTACAAGGGACAGGACAAATATGCTCTTAAAAATGTTAACATCACCATCGGCGCAGGTGAAAAGCTTGCGGTGGTGGGCTTAAACGGCGCAGGAAAAAGCACATTTATTAAGCTTCTGCTCCGTCTCTACGATGTATCCGAGGGACGTATTCTTATGAACTGCATTGATATCCGCAAATTCGGCAGAGAGGAATATTACAACATTTTCTCGCCCGCATTTCAGGACGTGACGGTATTTGCCT
Source organism: Huintestinicola sp. (assembly GCF_051882455.1). Classification (NCBI taxonomy): domain Bacteria; kingdom Bacillati; phylum Bacillota; class Clostridia; order Eubacteriales; family Oscillospiraceae; genus Huintestinicola; species Huintestinicola sp. The sequence continues at coordinate 597 of NZ_JBJERV010000003.1, forward strand.
GCCCAATGGCGGAGAATGTGTCAATGAAAGCCCCTGCCGAGACCGACAAGGCGGAAGCGGAGAAGGATATCCGCGCCGCAGGACTGGGCGAAAAAATGGACAGCCTTGAAAAGGGCATTGACACCGAGCTCCTTAAAGTGCTTTACGACGATGGAGTTGACCTGTCGGGCGGAGAAAAGCAGAAGCTTGCTCTGGCGAGGGCGCTTTACAAGGGCAGCGAGGTAATTGTCCTTGACGAGCCTACCGCAGCACTTGACGCACTTGCCGAATACAGGCTGTACAAGAGCTTTAACGGACTTGTGGGAAAACGCACTGCCGTTTACATTTCCCACCGCCTGTCCTCAACACGTTTCTGCGACAGGGTGGCAATGTTCAAGGACGGCGAGATGACCGAAACGGGCACCCATGAGGAGCTTATGGAGAAAAACGGCGATTATGCGGAAATGTTCCGCGTACAGGCGCAGTATTATGTGGAGGACAAGGACATTTTTGAAGTTCCTTCCGAAGCTGTGACAGCCAACTGAAAAGGAGATGACAAATCTTGAAAGACAAAAAAATTTCCCCCACAAGGGAATCACTTAAATACTGCTTCCGTCAGATAAAGCAGTACAAAAAGTCCTATCTGCCCCTGTCCGTTCTGAATGTTATCATCGGGGCGGCGGCACCCTTTGCTGAGCTTATCTTCCTGCCCCTGGCAATCGATGCGCTGACGGCGGAGGAGAAAAATGTGAGCCTGATAATTACGTATTTCCTGATAATGTCTGTTCTCACCATTCTGCTTCAGGGGGCTAACAGCATCCTTTCCGTTCATCTTACCAAATGCGAGGATATGTTTCTTAATGCCTCAAGCATGGAGATATCCGCAAGATGTATGGAGATAGATTTCTCCCTCACCGAGGACAAGACCGCTCTCGACCGAATTAAAAAGGCAAGAGACGGCATACAGTGGTCGGGAGGCACCCACAATATCGCAAACGCATTTTTCACAATAATTTCAAACGGGATAAAGATATTCGGCGTTATCGCAGTGCTTATCATAAACGCTCCCGTCCTGCTCATAATAATCGGCGTTCTGCTTACCCTGTCTGCTATAATCAACGCAAGAAAGAACGATATCGACATAAAGAATTTCACCGAGCTTTCGGGGATAAACCGTATTTTCGGTCACATCTGCTGGGAGATGGAGGATTTCAGATACGGCAAGGACGTAAGGCTTTACAGCGCCGCAGGAATGATGCTTGAAAAGACCTCTCAGCAGATAAAAAGACTTTCGGACTACTGGGAGAACATCAACCGTCTGAAATTTCCCCTCAATATCCTTGACGTTATCGTAAACGTGCTCCGCGATTTCGGCACATATCTGTATCTGGGAATACTTGCCATTACGGGAAGGATAACCATCGGCACATTCTCCCAGATGCTCAGCGCGGGGGGAACGCTTCATTCGTCACTTCAGGCAGTCATACTCGGCGTGCAGGACATTGCCAAGCGCAGCAGCTATATGTACGAGATAATCCGCTTTATGGACTATCCTCCCGCCATGGAAAAGGGAAACAGGAAGATAGATGACCTTAGATCGGGTCACGAGATAGAATTTAAAAACGTAAGCTTTTCATATCCTCATACGGGAGTATCCGTTTTAAAGGACGTTTCCATCAAGCTTAAAGCAGGAGAAAAGCTGTCCGTAGTAGGGCTCAACGGAGCAGGAAAGACCACATTCATCAAGCTTCTGTGCAGGCTTTACGATGTTGACAGCGGCGAGATACTTTTAGACGGCGTGAATATCAGGGAGTACGATTACGATGAATATATGAAGCTGTTTTCCGTAGTGTTCCAGGATTTCAGGCTCCTTGCTTTTTCGGCAAAGGACAATATCCTGCTGGGAGAAAATGGTGAAGGGTCCGACAAGGAGGTTGACGGGCTTTTTGAAAAAACGGGTATTCTGAAAAAGATAAATTCTCTGCCCAAGGGAAGGGACACTATGATGTTCAAGCAGTTTGACAAGGAGGGCGTGGAGCTTTCGGGGGGCGAGCAGCAGAAAATGGCTATTGCCCGCGCGCTTTACAAGGACGCTCCCGTCATAATCCTTGACGAGCCTACTGCGGCACTTGATCCTGTGGCGGAATATGAGATTTACCGACAGTTTGACAGCCTGGTGGGCGGGAAAACTGCGGTGTACATCTCCCACCGCCTTTCCTCCTGCAAATTCTTCGACAATATTGCAGTCTTTTCGGAGGGTACGGTGAAGGAATACGGCACCCACGACGAGCTTGTTCATAAGCCCGATGGAATTTATGCGGAAATGTTCAGAGCTCAGGCGCAGTACTACGTATAAGAAAAGCGGTGGACTCATATGGAAGAATTATTTGATATCCTTGACGAAAACGGCGAGATAACGGGGGAGACAGCGCCCCGTTCCTATGTCCATAAAAACGGGCTTTATCACAGGACGGCTCACATCTGGCTCATTAAGGACGGAAGGGTGCTGCTCCAAAGGCGAAGCCCCCATAAGGACAGCTTTCCCGGGCGGCTGGACATCTCCTCGGCAGGACACATTTCGGCAGGGGAGGAGCCGCTGAATTCTGCTGTAAGAGAGCTTTGCGAGGAGCTTGGCATAAAGGCTGAGCCCTCCGAGCTTGAGCTTCTTGGAAAGATAAGCAGGCATTATGTGAAGGAGTTTTACGGGGAGATATTTGACGACAGGGAGCTTGCCTTCGTGTATCTTTTTACGGGGGATTTTGAGCTTGCTCAGATAAATGTGCAGCAGTCGGAGATATCCGAGGTGGGGCTTTACACGTTTGATGAATGCCTGCGGCTTGCAACGGACGATGATGAGCCGCTTAATTTGAGGGAGATAGAGCTGCTTCGGGAGAAATGCGCTTTTTTAAAGAACAGAGAATAAATTATAAAGCATATTTTCCTGCGTTATGATATCATCATAAAATAATATGGATAGCTAAGAAAATTTTTATCTGAGGGATTGATTATTTTTTTCGGGTGTGATAAAATAGAAAGAAAGATAATTTTGTCGGATATCCCCTGTGGGAGATCCCGAAAGGAATGGTATCTTAAAATGGTCAACTCAAGATTTACAAATCTCATCGATCTCAACGATATGAGCAGCGAATGGTGGCTGAATGTTGTCAAGCGCGCTTCGGACATCTGCGACGACCCCGCAAAGTATGCAAAGGTATGCGACGGAAAGATCATGGCGACCCTTTTCTATGAGCCGTCAACACGCACTCAGATGTCCTTCCAGACCGCTATGCTCAGGCTGGGCGGCACTATTATCGGATTTGACAATCCTGCTACCTCCTCGGTGGCAAAGGGAGAAAACCTGAAGGATACCACAAAGATAGTGTCCTCTTATGCGGACATTATGGTCATGCGCCACCCCTCAGAGGGTGCGGCAAAGGCGGCGGCTCTTACTGCCGACTGTCCCATCATCAATGCAGGCGACGGAAGTCATCTCCACCCCACTCAGACCCTTACCGATATGCTCACTCTTTACAGGGAAAAGGGCAGACTGGAAAATCTCACCATCGGTCTCTGCGGCGACCTTAAAAACGGCAGAACGGTACATTCCATGTGCAAGGCGCTTTCAAGCTTCAAGGGAATAAAGTTTGTGTTCATCTCCACTAAGGAGCTGGGTATGCCTCAGTACATAAAGGATATCCTTATGGCGAAAAACTGTCAGTTCTCCGAAGATCCCTCTCTTGAGGACGCTATAGGAAATCTTGATATGCTTTATATGACCCGTGTTCAGAAGGAGAGATTTGCTTCCGAGGAGGAGTATCTTGCCCTCAAGGACGCATACATTCTTGACAAGAGAAAGCTTAACAAGGCTAAGAGCGACTGCATTGTTCTCCACCCCCTGCCAAGAGTTGACGAGATAACTATGGACGTGGACGACGACCCCAGAGCAATGTTCTTCAAGCAGGCAAAGTACGGTATGTACGTGAGAATGGCGCTTATTATGACAATTCTTGAAAATCCCAACGAGAGCCGTCCTCTGCTGACGGGCAGCACATATCCCTCCGTAGCCTGCGGCAATCCCAACTGCATCACTCACAAGGAGGGCTATCTTCCCAAGTATTTCAGAGGTCTGGGAGATATGCTTGAGTGCGAATACTGTGACGAGCGCAGGCTGGGCAACTGATAAAAAAATTATCCGCAGAGAGTTCGGCTTTCTGCGGATTTTCAATATACTTACAGACAGGAGAGAGTGTTATGGCTGATAAAAATGAAAAAAACACCTACAAGACAAGCAAATTACAGATCCTACTTTCGGCAATAATACTTCTTCTGTGTACAGCAGGGGCTTTTGTTACGGAGGACCTGAAGCTTATTATCGCAGGACTTATCGGCGGCGTGATATGCCTTTCCGTAAAAAGGGGACTGCGGAAGAGAGACTATTTTGCAAGGGTGCTTGCCTTTCTGATAGCCGAAGCTTTTATTTTCAGCACCCCGCCCTTTCTCAGTTCTTCTTCCCTGTGGAGATATCCCATTCAGAGGGGATACATCGGGCTTTACAGCAATATCAGGGAGCCGGAGGCTTTTCCCGATTTCAGACCGGATGCTGAAAGCGGATACCGCTTTGATTATATGCCGAGCATCTTGCAGGGAGCGGGGCATTACAGCGTGTGCTTTGTGACATCTCCCGAAAAAGCCGCAGGATATGCGGAGCGTTACTCACAAACAGCCCGGTATGTAATTTCGCTTGAGGAATATGACGGCAGGTATTCTGTAAGCGATACTGAGGAGATAGTGGTATATACCGACAAGGAGTTCTGGTCGGAGCCTTCGGGCGCTCAGATATATGTCTGCGAGACAAATCTGAGCTTCAATCACCCCCACACCTTTGCGGTCATTGTGGACAAGGACAGGGGTATGGTACAGCTTTCACAGGAAGGCTGAGGCAGGCAGGCTCGGTAACGTTGATATCATCAGAAATTTGAAGATTTTAGATTTATACGATATATTTTATAAATATTAAATCAGCATTTTATAAAGAATAAAGAAAAAATAAAGATTAAATCAAAAAGTTAATTCCGAATTTGAGTCATTTCCTTCTGTTCCTGTACTCCGTAGGCGACATACCCGTTGCCTTTCGAAACGCACGGGAGAAGTACAGATTATTTTCATACCCTGCGGAGCGGGCGGCGGCGGTGACGGATATATCCGTTTCGGAAAGAAGCTTTTTCGCCTGCTCTATTCTGTATTCTATGAGATAATCCGAGGGAGCGGCGCCAAGCTCAGTTCTGAAAAGCCTGAAAAGTGTGCTTCGGGAAACGGCTGCTGCTGCGGCTATATCGTCAACGGAAATTGGCAGTGGATAGTTGGCGGCTATGTAGTCAAGAGCGGCTCTCAGGCATTTGTGCCGTTCCTCGCTGCGCTTTGATGTGGGATTTTTATTCCCCGAACGCTTAACAAGCACCGACAGAAGACGGTAAAGTGTACCCGTAAGCTCAAGGGTGTTGTACAGCTCCTGCCCCGGGTTATCGGTTATCATTTCCATAAGCGGCAGGATATCCTCGCCGCAGCCGCTCATTACGGGGCAGTCGGGGGTGAAATCCGTTCGGCTGAGAATAATTTCTGCGTCCGCTCCCGTAAAATTCACCCAGCGGTATTCCCAGGGGTCATCACGGTCGGGATAATATTCTATTTCCGTAAAGGGGCGGATAAGGAAGATGTCCCCGGGAAACAGGGCATAGCTGCCATCGGGGGTGTTGTAATAGCCCTTTCCCGATACTACATAATGGAGGATATACTGCTCTCTTATGCCCTTGCCCCACCTCTGCGCCGCACTGCACTGCTGGTGCCCCGAATAGGTGACGGAGAGAGACACAAATTCCGAGGGCTGAGCTTTAACTGCATATTTAAACGCCTCGCTCATTTGTCATACCGCCTTTCTTATGTAAGGCTCGGTCATTGTTTTCCGAGCCTTGAAATTTTTTTCCTTATCTGATATGCCGTTATAAAAAACGTGATAAGCTCCGCGGCGGCAAAGGACAGCCACACGCCGTTTAATCCCCACAAAGCGGACATTATCACGGCGCAGAGGATTATGGCAGCAAAGCCTCTGCTCACAGATACCGCAAATGCTCCCGAGGCTTCTTCCACAGCGCTTAGAAGTCCCGCTCCCGCAATATTAAGCCCTGCGAAAACAAATCCCGGGAAATACAGCCGCAGACCGTTTTCGGCATAGGCTGCAAGGAGCGGGTCATTTTCGCTGTTGAATACTCCTGCAACGGGCTTTGTGAAAATGTAAACTGCCGAAATGAGCACAGCCGAGACACCGAGAGCGGTAAATGCGGCAAGCTTCATGACCTTTTTTACGCCCTTTATGTCCCCGTCTCCGTAAAGCCTGCTGGCAATGGGCTGGGAGCCCTGAGCGATGCCGTTATACACAGATATCGCCACCAATGAGCAGTTGGCAATGACTCCGTATGCCGCAACACCGATATTCCCTGCGGCTGAAAGGATAAGACGGTTAAATACCGCTGTAGTAACGCCCGATGATATCTCACCCACAAAAGCCGATATCCCAAGCAGGCAGGCATTTCCGAGAAGCCTCGGGGAAGGCGGGAAAATCTTCAGCTTTACCGTGCATTTCTTTGAAGTAAAGTGCTTACAGCAGACGATAACTCCCACAAGGGGCGAAATAGCGGTGGCAAGAGCCGCTCCTTCCATTCCCATTCCCAGAGGGAACATCAGAATGTAATCGGCGGCAATATTGAAAAGGCTGCTTGACAGGGTCGCCGCCATTGATACGGAGGGCGCACCGTCATTCCGCACGAAGGCGTTGCAGATGTGGTTCCATATGAAAAAGGGAGCAAAGGACATAAATATCCTTGTATAGCCCGAGCCCACGGCGGTCATAACGCTGTCGCCGCCCATAAGAGCTATCACCCTTTCGGGAAAGAATGATCCCGCAGCGGAAAAAATAAGCCCGATGGCTGTTCCCCAGAAAAGGGCATTTGAAAAATATTTGTCGCCGTCTGCGCTTTTTCGTCCGCCGTTAACGGCAAAGCGAATGGCTGAGCCTGTACCTATCATTGCTCCCACCGCAAAGATAAGGCTGTATACGGGAAGGACAAGGTTCAGTGCGGCGATTCCCTTTGCACCAACCGCAAGAGATATGAAATAGGTATCGGCAATGACATAAAGTGACATTCCCACCATACCCAGGATATTCAGCGAAACGTATTTTGCAAACTGTTTTTTCACATTCATTTTCCGGACCGTCTTTCTCCAAATCATTTATGCTATTATTCTACCATAAAATATCGTAAAAATCAATAAGTAGGATACCTCAGGAATAATTAGGTAAGTTTAAAATCTTTTGCTGAATTTGACAATCAGCGTTAAAAATCTATTGACTTTTTTGTTAAAACGTGATATAATATAACAAAATGTAATGCTATGCCGCATAAATTTTTATTTTATTTTACATTATTTATGAGCGGAGAGATTTTTTTGGACAATATGGACAAGCGCAGACCCTTGATCGCTGTCATTGTAAGCGAGGCTGACAGGAGCTTTATATGCGAGGCTCTGAATGTTATTCAGAAGGAGCTTTTCGCAGCTGATATGGACGTTGCTGTCTTTTCAACGCTGCTGACAAGATATGAGGATATCTCCATTGAAAACAAGCTGTTCGATATCGTAAATTACGAGCTTATGGACGGCTTTATCGTGTTCCTTCAGGGGCTGAGAGGCGATGGGGTGCAGGCATATTTTGCAGAAAAGCTTGGCAGGCTTGACAAGCCCATCGTATATATGGACGAATTTTCTCAAAGTGAAAATAATACGGTTTATGATTACGATGAAATGGCAGAAAAGGCTGTTTCTCATCTTTCAAAGGTCCACGGCGTAAAGACTGCTGCATATGTGGACGGACACGGTAATTCCGATTATTTCAGGTGTATCAGGGAAAGCTTTCTTGCCGCTATGGACAGAAACGGCATAACCGCTGCCGATGGGCTTGTTTTTTACGGTAAGGAACGTGAAGGCGACCTTTCGGAAATTGCAGAAGCATTGATAAACAGCGGTCTGCCCGATGCCGCATTATGCTCCAGCGACCACACGGCTGCCGCTCTTATTGGCGAGCTTTCGCGCCGTAATGTACGGATACCCGAGGATATCATAGTTGTTGGCTGCTGCAGCGGTGAGCCTTACAAAACCTCTTCACTGAATATTTCCTCGGTTAAGAGAGACCCGAGTAAAATTTCGGCAAATGCTGCACGCAGGATAATTTCTGCTGTAAAAGGTGTGGAGCTTATTCCTTATGAGGGCGCTTCAAGCAGCTTTGTTAATGGGTTCAGCTGCGGCTGCGGTCATATTGATATCCCGAAGCTTTCTGATACTGCAAAGCGTGAGATGATGCCCTACAGTCCCGAAGGCTTTGATTCGACTTACAACTATATGCAGGAGGAGCTTATCAGCGCCCCCACCTTTGCGGACTTTTTATGGAAGCTGGACTGGTACACCTTTTACATAAGCGGTCTGAAGGGCTTCTGGCTTTGCCTCAATGACAATATTATGCATACGAGTGCGTCACTTACCGAATATACCGATAAATTGGATATGCCGTATTTCCGTATAAACGGTGCGGGTTCGGTGGACGAAACACGCAAATTCAACAGGAGCGAGATGCTTCCATTCATATTTGAAAGCAGGGACGAGCCTTCTGCATTCATCTTCACCCCCCTTCATTTCAACAACGTTAATTTCGGATATACCGTTCTTTCCTATGGAAACAGCTGCGAGATGTTTGACCGCATTTTCGGCAAGTGGATGAGATATGTTGCCTGCGCCCTGGAAAAGCAGCGCAGACACATAATATACTGCGATGATACACTAAATGCCCAGATACGCGACCCTCTTACGGGTCTGCTCAATATGCGCGGCTTCAAGCGTATGATGACTGAGGAATTCAGCAGGAACAAGGGCGGTATCCTCAGGATAATTTCCGTTGATGTGGATAATCTCAACGGCATAAACAAGGCATACGGCTACAAGGAGGGCGACAAGGTCCTTCAGAAGGTGGGCGTTATTCTCAACAACTGCGCTGGTGACGGGGATATCTGCGTAAGGGTAAGCGGTGACGAGTTTATTATTGCGGGAATACTCGACTCCGAAAATCCTGCGGACGAGGTGCCCGTAAAGCTTGAAAGAAATCTGGAATCCTATAACAGCTCCTGCTCCAACGAATACGGCATACATATGTTCACATCAATAGTGACCGCCGAGTTCGACTCTCTGGAGCTTCTGGACAAGCTGCCCTATGACGCCGCATATCAGCGTAATTTAACCAAGGATAATCAGAACAAAAAACGGCTTCTCCACGCTCCTGTTACGGAAGAAGAATTTGACCCCGAGGAGCGCAGCTATGTGGGCAGAATGTTAAATGACAATCTGCTCAGATATATGTTCCAGCCTATCGTTGATGCTCATACGGGAGAGATATTCGCCTATGAGGCTCTGATGCGTTCGGGCGGAGAACTGAAATTATCTCCCGTTGCCATATTAAATCACGCTTCGGCTTTGGGCAGGCTTTCCGATGTGGAGATGCTGACCCTCTCGAATACCTTTGATTTTCTCTACAATCATTCGAATAAGTTTGACAACAAGATGCTCTTTGTCAACTGTATCCCGTCCTGTATGCTTTCAGATGAGGATTTTGACGTGCTTTACTCCAAATACGGCAGTGTAATGGACAAGATAGTCATCGAGTTCACCGAGCAGACAGAGGCAAGCTCCGAGCAGCTCAGAATGATAGTTGACAGAAGCCGCCGTATGAAATTCAAGATAGCCATTGATGATTACGGAACGGGCTATTCAAATATCAGCAACCTCCTCACATTTATGCCCCACTGCGTGAAGATAGACAGAAGTCTCATTATGAATATCCAGGGGGACAAGCGCAAGCAGCACTTTACACGCAATATCATTGAATACGCTCATGACAATAATTTCAAGGTGCTGGCAGAGGGCGTTGAGACCTCCGAAGAGCTGGCGGCGGTAATTTCTATGGGCGTGGACCTTATTCAGGGCTATTATACCGCAAAGCCTTCCTTTGAGCTGGCTGACGCAATTTCTCCCGATGTGGCAGAGGAGATCGTCAGGATATACAGCCGCAGCAGCAGTACGCTTTCTCAAAAGACCTATTTTACAAGCGATGAAACGGAAAGCGAGCTTAAATCTCTTGACCTCGAAAGCTACACAGAGGTATTTGTCAGCAGCGGAGTCTATACTCTCCACGGAGGCAACAACTATACCTCCGAGCTTGTTATTACCATCAAGGACGGTATAAAGTGTATGCTGAACCTTGATAACGTCAATCTCAGAAACGAGACCGGAGATCCCTGCATAAAGCTGGGCAAGGGCAGCAGCCTGACTCTCAATATCATGGGCGATGTAAGTATTTACGGCGCAATACTTGTTCCCGAGACAGCCGACCTGAAGATAATAGGTGATGGTACTTTTTCTGTTATCCAGAAATCGGGACGGAAATTTGCCATCGGAAACGATTTGAGCCATTCCTTCGGAAATATCGGCATATATCTTGATAACAGGTTCGATATAAAAGTCGGTGCGGAGCAGTGCGTTGCCATCGGCGGCGGAATTAACAACAACGGCTCGGTCATCGATATTCGGGTCAAGGAAATGTCCCTTGATGTAAGCGGCAAGCAGGTGCTTGGAATAGGCTGCTTCTATTCTATGAGCAATGTGAAGATATGCAGCTCGCTTATATCTGTCCGCCTTATGAGCGCTGCGGGAATTGCCATAGGCGGCTTCGGCAGAGGCATCAGCACTGTAATTTCCAATTCGTCTGTTAATATAAAGGCAGAGGGGCAGAATGTATCGGGTATCTACGCTGCATATGCCGAGGAAGGTATTATCCGGATATCCGACTGCGATATGAATATGAAATTCAACGGCGAACATATACACGCTGTGGGATTTGAAAACGGCTTCGGAAAAATCGCCGCAGAGGACAGCTCCTGTGAAATAAATATGGAGGGAAGCAGCGCCTTTGCTGTAGGAAGCAAGGATGATAACGCGGGAATAGAACTGAAAAAATGCAAAGGTTCGGTTTATATCAATTCCGCCGACCCGCATATGCTTTCTGCGGATAGAGATAAGGTCATCATCACAGATTGTGATTTTACACATTATCAGGTCACATAAAAAATTGTGGGCTGCCGCATTTATAAGCGGCAGCCCTTTTGGCATATGTACCTGAATATAGAAAAAGCAGCCGCGATCGCAGCTGCTTTTTTAGCATAAACTTAATAAAGTGTAGAAATAAGCTTTTTCTTTTCCGCAGCGTATTCCTCGGGGGAAAGCTCGCCGCTGTCACGTCTTTCTTTGAGCTTTATAACTGCACTTTCAAACTCGGAAAGCTCAGCCGCTTTTCCGTTGGGATTGATCTTAACGGGAGCAGGTGCAGGCTTTGGAGCAGGTGCGGGCTTGGGTGCAGGAGCAGCTTCAGCAACAGGCTCCTTGCTCACGGGTGCAGGCTCGGGCACAGCTACAGGCTCGGGTACAGGCTTGGGAGCGGGTGTCGGCTCAGAAATTGCCTTGGGAGCTGCGGCAGGCTCTGCCTTTATCTCAGGAGCAGGCTCGGCAGCCTTTTTCTCCTTCTTGGGAAGGGGAGCGGCATCGGGAATGTTTTCAAGGTCAAGCGCAGGCTTCTTCGGCTTAGCCGCAGATTCAGGCTTTGCGGGAGCTTCCTCTGCAGCGGGAGCAGGCATTTTAGGAGCTTCTGCCTTGGGCTGAGAGGGATACTGAGGCTTTGCGGAAAATGCTTCTTCCAGATTGTCCAGATCGAAAATGGGCTTTTTGGGAAGGGGCTTGATATCGGATCTGGCGGCGTCAAAGGACTCAAGAGCCTTGAAGGAATCCTCAAGCTCGCTGGTGAGCGCTTCTACCGACTTGATATCTGACGCAGGAGCAGCCTTTGCCTTAGGAGCGGGAGCAGCTTTGGGCTTAGCTTCGGGCGCAGGAGCAGCTGCTGCCTTGGGAGGCGCAGGTATCTCGGAAACGGGGTCGGGAAGCTTTTCAACGGTAGGAAGGGGAGGAAGAGTGCTCTTTGCTTCCTTTTCGATCTGCTCCTTCATACGGGCGCTTTCAAGCTCCGCACGCTTTCTCTGGTTTTCACGCTCGATAGCAGCTTCGTATTTCTGCATATGTATTGCTTTGACCTCGTTTATCTGCTCGGCAATAGCAGTGGGGTCGTTAAGGCAGGGGATTACTATTCTCTTGCGGTGGATAACGCCTTTAACATTAGTATCGCACTGGATAAAAAGAGGCCATGGCTTCTTGATCTTATCATTGACATAGACCTTGGTGATCTCTTCAAGCGGACACACGAAACGGGAATAAACAGGATCGCCTTCCTTTGTGCCCTCCTGCTCCAGAATATATGCCTGTCCGAATACGTGAGCCACCGTTATTGTAAGATATACCTCCTGCGGCTTTGCAAAGTTTGATTCCTTGAACAAAGACTCGTATGCTGCAATCTTCTTTTCGCTGTAGACACTTGACTGGCTGCTCATATTCATTACTCCATTCTGAAAAAATTGTAGGAACTGCAAATTTTTTTGGCTGAAAAAGCCTTGACTTTATGAATGCAGTATTATCAATATAAATTATAACATATTTTTCCTATGCTGTCAAATGTTTTTTAAAAATTAAATGACAAAATGGTTACAGCTTTTTGTTGGTTTTGCACAAAACCTAATGGCGATTGTTTTGCAATAGCGATATTATCGACAATCAGACAAGCTTTCCGTCCTTGATAGTGACTATTCTGTCGGCTTCTGCCGCCACGGAGCTGTCATGAGTTATGAGAATAAGGGTCTGGTCATATTTTTTTATGGTGGCCTTGAGAAGAGCGAGTATCTCTTTTCCCGAAGCGGAGTCGAGATTTCCCGTAGGCTCGTCCGCAAGAATGACCGCAGGCTTTGTTATCATTGCTCTTGCGATGGCGACGCGCTGCTGCTGTCCGCCCGAAAGCTGATGGGGATAATGTCCCAGCCTGTCGGAAATGCCCATGGTCTCAGCCAGCTCGTTCAGATAATCATCATCGGGCTTTCTTCCGTCAAGAGACAGGGGAACAAGGATATTTTCCTTTGCAGTCATAACAGGCAGGAGGTTGAAAAACTGAAAAACAAAGCCCACCTTTCTGCGGCGGTATTCTGCAAGAGCCTCGCCCTTCAGCGCGAAAACGTCCTCGCCGTCAACGGTCAGACTGCCCGAAGTCGGGAAATCCATTGCTCCCAGCAGGTGGAGAAGGGTGGATTTTCCGCTTCCGCTCTGACCCACAACTGCCACAAATTCGCCTTTTTTTACCTCAAGGCTCACGTCGTTCAGCGCGTTCACCGCTGTTTCACCGCTGCCGTAGGTCTTAACAAGATTTTCCGCTTTCAGTATGATTTCATCTGACATAAGATTATTCCTCCCCGGTAATTTAACTTTATTATAACACAGTATCAACCAAAATGCAATAGTCTGTCTACAGAAATGACCGCAGGAGATCCTTTCCTGCGGTCTGAAAATCAAGTGCTTATTTTTCGTTCTTGTCGCAGTAGGCAATTCCGAGACCAACGGTAGCTATGTAGCATCTTCCGTAAACGTTCATATCGCCCGCAACAAATTCGCCGTTGCCGATTCCGCCGAACTGATGGAGATCGTCGTTGACCCTTACCCAGGTCTCGCCGCTGTCCTCGCTCATATAGAAGCCCTTGACAGCGCCCTCCTCCTTGGGAGTTCCGCTTACATAGATAACGTAGGGGTCGCCGTCCTTCTTAGGCTTTCCGAGACCAACAGCGTCACAGAATTTAAGTCCGGGAACAAGGGCAAAATTCTCGCCGTGATCGGTGGAAACAAGAAGTCCGCTGCCGCCTCCGGGAACGTAGAAGGTACCCTCGATCCCGGGAGCGATCGCAAGGCGCTTGTACTGCGAGGATGTGTCATATTTTTTCTTGAAGCTTTTGCCGCCGTCCGAGCTTACAAAGACGGTTCCGTTGCAGCTGCCGTAAACATAGTCCTTGTTAACGGGGTCGCCGATAAGATATACGTTCTGGCTGCCTGCAATTCCCTCGACCTTTTCCCAGGTCTTTCCCCAGTTCTCGGTGCGGTATGTGAAGAGTCCGTTGGAGGGGCTCCAGATAAGCGCCGAGCCGTCTGCTGTGAGCGCTAACTTGCCCTTGTAGAGGGTCTTGCCGCTGTCGGGGGGATTTGTGATATCGCTCCAGGTCTTGCCGCCGTCGGTGGTGTAGGTCAGGAGCATATTTGACTCGTCTCCGCCCACCTTTGCCCAAATATCGTTATTGAGCGCGGCAACTGCAATGCTTGTGCAGGAGCCTATCTGCTTGGAATGGCGCTCTGCCGATGTGAAGATATCCTCGTGGATAAAGCCGTCAAAGTCTCCGATGGCGGTGATAAGGGGGTAATCCGCATAGGAGACGATATCCTCGGGAACTACCTCCTCAATGCCCCTTGCTTCAAAATATATCTCGGGGGCATCGTCCCAGATATTGTCGCAGGCAAATATGCCGTTTCCGGAGTTTACAAGTATCCTGTTCGAATTGCCGCTGTCCATCGCAAGGGAGCTGCACCAGTGGATAGCCGCATTGGATATCCAGTCCATACCGTTTGTGGACATTGTGTATTTGCCGTCCAGGTCCTCCCAGGTCTTGCCGCCGTCGGTGGTGCGGAAGAATTTGTCGCCGTATGCTCCGTTGGGCTGCTCCTTCCATACCTCGGAGGTGACGAGGACCATATTGTCATCGTTATTGGGGTCGATAACGATATCGCCCACAGTCCAGCTTACTACCTGTATCTCCTCGGCGCTTTTGCTGTCGGGGCTGTACTTGTAAAGCGTGCCCTGAACGGAGTTCCATGGACCTTCCTTGTTGCCGTAGGATACGAAAAGCTCGCCCTTGGAATTGAGGTCGAAGCGCTGGGGCATATATCTCTCGGCAGCCTTCTCAGAGCCTTCGAGAACGCTCCAGCTTTCGCCCGAGTCGTCAGAATAGTAGATATTGTCCTCCTTTGAACGGGAAACGCCCGCATATATCCTTGAGCGCTCCTTGTCAAAGAGAATGATGTTTATGCCGTTTTCATTGCCTGTGGCATTTACGGGGAAGGACTCCACCTTCTGCCAGGTCTCGCCTGCGTCAAGGCTGCGTATCATTCCGCCTGTTCTGCCGCCGCAGTAGATAATGTCGCTGTTATTCGGGTCAACGGCGATCCTCTCGCCGTTTCCTCTGCCCATACCGTTTCCGTGGACCTTGATAAGGTCGGAGACTTCTACCTGCTTGAAATGCTCGCCGTAATCGTGGGAAACAAGGATACAGGTCTTTGCATTGCTGAAATAGGATGTGCCTGCCGCAAGATATACATTAGCCGCATTATTCGGGTCAACCGCAATTCCGTCAATACCCAGGAGACCCTTGTCATCATCGGAAATATCATAGTTAAGCGCTGTCCATTTCTGAGCGTCATTGTCCCATCTGTAGGCTCCGCCCACATCGGTGCGGGCATAGAAAAGTCCCGCTTCGCAGGTGCTTACGATACCTGTAACGAAGCCGCCTCCGCCGATAGCGACCTGACCGTATGACCAGTCGGGATTTTCATAGACGCCTGAAAGCTCTTCAACCTGTGCCTGCTCGGTCTGAGAGCTTTCCGAACCGTCCGTCGGAGCGTCTGTCTTTCCGCAGGCTGCAAGGACGGAAAAGCACATTGCCGCAGCGGTGAGAAGTCCTGCGGCTTTCATATAAGAACGCATTAAATTCATCCTTTCGTTTTAACTGAATATGGTTTCGTACTTTTGCATATTATACCATAATCTTTCACAAATGTCAATCGTTTACAGGCACGAAAAAATATCTGTTTTTTATAAACCCGCTCTGTAATAATTCTCCTCTGGACGGAATATATTGTGGGGAGGACAAATCGTATATGCCGGGCACGCCCGACTGAAGGAAAGGAAGATACATATGAGTCTGAAGGTCAACAAAGAGGCTGTGAGAGCCTGCGAGAAAATATGCAGCTGTACCCAGGAGCAGTCCATTGAGCTTGATTATGTTCTGCCCGATTATTATCCGGAGATATTCAGGATAATAAGGTGCTGCGCCGAGCCTGAGATAACCGCCTGTGCCGTTAACGGCGACAGAGCCACCTACGAGCTTACCGTATGTCTGAGAGTGGTCTACTGCTCCGAAGGCAGCACGGCTCCCGAGGCTGTGGAGCAGAAGCTTGTTTACAGCCGAACAGTAAATCTTGACCGTCCCGCCGAAAATGCTTCCGTTTACATCACAGCCACTCCCGACCATATAAACTGCAGGGCGGTGAACAGACGGAGGATAGACGTAAGGGGCGCTGTTACGGTAAATATCTGCGTGATGGGGGAGACTGTCACCGAGGCGGTATGCGAAGCCTTCGGAGAAAATATCCAGCTGCGGAAGAAATGCTGCACCTGCCCTTCTCAGGTCATAAAGGCGCAGAAAAGGGCTGTTGTTTCGGACGATTTCACCCTGTCTGAGACTGCTCCTCCCATCGGTACTATCCTCAGAGCCTCTGCGGAGATAGTTTCGGCAGACAAGAAAATTATTGCGGGAAAGGCGGCAGCAAAGGGCGAGCTGAAGATATCCGTTGTCTACACATCTCACGGCGAGGACAGCGAAAACCCCGTTACATCGGTGCAGTTTTCTCTTCCCTTTTCCCAGCTTGTGGAGCTTGAGGGACTTGACGATGATTTTTCCTGCTTCATAAATTCATCTGTGATATCCTGCACCGTAACGCCCCGTTCCGAAGGGGACGGAAATTCAAGGCAGCTTGAGTGCGAGGTACTTATCCTTATTGACTGTTATGCTGTTAAGATGGCGGAGCTTGAACTTGCCTGCGATGAGTATTCGACCTCCTTTGCATCGTCTCATACCGCTGTGCCGGTACGGTGCGAAAAGGCTCCCGTCCCGCTTGACAGCAGCCTTTCCGTCAGGGGTATATGCGAAAACAAGGACAGCCCCATATCCCTTGTTTATGACGCGCGGTGCAGCTCCTCGGGAATGAGACTTTACGTAAACGAGGGCAAGCTCACCGCCGCAGGAAACGTTACATTATCGGTAATGGGTCAGACGGAAAGCGGAGATTTTGTTATCTGCGAGACGGATGTTCCCATCGAAGAGGAGATATCCTCGGAACTGAGGGATATAAGCTCCGATGCGGATATACGTGTGACCTTCCCCGTTACCTCCTGCACATATACGATAACCGCCGACAATACCGCCGAGGTAAAGGCGGACATCTCCGTAAGAGGGTGGCTCACCGACCATATCCTTACGGAAGCCATCACCGACATATCCGTTGACGAGACCGTTCCCAGAGAGCAGAGCGGAGACTATGCCCTGCGGCTGTATTTTGCCGAAAGCGGCGAGGAGCTGTGGAACGTCGCCAAGCGGTACGGCGCTTCAATGCTTCGTATAATCGAGGAAAACGAGCTTGACGGGGACGTTGTCAAAGAAGCGAAAATGCTCCTTATCCCCGTAGCATAATATAGAAAGGAAACTGCCGTTATGGTTAAAAATGACATTTACACCGATATTGCAAAGCGTACGGACGGCGACATTTACATTGGCATAGTAGGCCCCGTCCGCACAGGAAAATCCACATTTATAAAGCGTTTTATGGAGCAGCTTGTTATCCCCAATATCGAAAGCGATTTCCGACGGGAGCGGGCTGTTGACGAGCTGCCTCAGTCTGCGGCGGGCAAGACCATTATGACCACCGAGCCGAAATTTATCCCCGAGGAGGCTGTGGAGATAGTTGTAGGGGAGAATGCGCGGTTTAACGTCCGCCTTATCGACTGCGTGGGATATATCGTTCCCAGCTCCATCGGATATATCGAGAACGAAGCTCCCCGAATGGTCATGACCCCCTGGTTTTCCGAGGAAGTGCCCTTCAATATGGCTGCGGAGGTGGGCACACGGAAGGTCATCACCGAGCACAGCACCATAGGTCTCGTGATAACCACCGACGGCAGCATTTCGGATATTCCCCGAAGCGAATACGAGGAGTCCGAGCAGAGGGTGATCGGCGAGCTTAAAGCAATTAACAAGCCCTTTGTGGTGCTCCTTAACTGCACCGACCCCAAAAGCGGCAAGGCTGTTCAGATGAGCGCAGAGCTGGAGGAAAAATACGGCACCCCCGTTATCCCCGTAAACTGCCTTGAGCTGAGCGGCGATGATATCGACAATATTTTAAGGCAGGTGCTTTTCAGCTTCCCCGTCAAGGAGATAAACATTTCAATGCCCAGATGGATAACGGGTCTCGGCAAGGGACACTGGCTGAGAACGGAGATATTCGACTCGGTAAGAGAGGCTGCGAAGGACGTCAAGACCGTCAGGGACGCTCAGAATGTGGTTAAGCGTCTGCGCGACTGCGAGGACATAACCTATTCGGATATCCGCACCATCGACCTTGGCAAGGGCAGCGCCGACATTTCCGTTACCCTTAAAAGCGAGCTTTTCTACCGTATCCTCGGGGAAACAACGGGCATTGAGATAAACTCTGAAAGCGATCTTCTTCCCCTGCTGAAAAATCTTACGGATATCAGAAAGAAGTACGAGAAGATAGAGAACGCTCTCAAGGAGGTGGAAGCAACCGGCTACGGCATTGTTATGCCCACAATTGACGAGCTTACCCTTGAGGAACCGGAGATAGTCCGTCAGGGCGGAAAATACGGCGTAAAGCTCAAGGCGTCCGCCCCCTCTATCCATATGATGAAAGCGGACATCATCACGGAGGTAAGTCCTATCGTGGGCAGCGAAAAGCAGTCCGAGGAGCTTGTTATGTATCTTCTCCGCGACTTTGAGGAAAATCCCGGAAAGATATGGGAGTCGAACATCTTCGGCAAATCTCTCCACGAGCTTGTAAACGAGGGGCTTCACAACAAGCTTTACCGTATGCCTGTGGACGCGCGCCTCAAGCTTCAGGAGACCCTCGAACGGATAATCAACGAGGGCTGCGGAGGACTTATCTGCTTTATTCTTTAATAAAAGGGGAGACCGTTTCAGACAAGCGGTCTCCTTTTTATATGTCAAAATGGATTTTTTTGCAAAAAATCTTGCATTTCCGGCTCAGGTGTGGTAGAATAATAATTGTATTATGTAATTCGGAGGCGTTCAACGTGGCTGATAAAAATGAAAATATGTATAAAAAGAAAAATGCCGTAAGCAGGGACAACCGTCCCGAATTTCCCAAAAGAGCCGTTATCACAGGCGGTATGCCCTACGGCAACAAAACGCTTCACTTCGGACACGTGGGCGGAGTGTTCGTTTTTGCGGACGTGTACGCACGTTTCCTCAGAGACAGGATAGGCAAGGATAACGTTATATTCGTTTCGGGCACCGACTGCTATGGCTCTCCCATTGCCGAGGGCTACAGAAAGGCAAGCGAGCAGGGCTTTGAGGGTACTATCCGCGACTACGTTCAGCGAAATCATGACGCTCAGAAAAAGACTCTCGAGGATTATGACATCAGCCTCGACCTTTTCGGCGCTTCGGGTCTGGGCGAGACAGCAGAGTGGCACAACAAGGTGTCCGATGCATTTATCAGAAAGCTTTACGAGATGGGTCATCTCAGGAAGATATCCACTGCTCAGTTTTACGATGAAAAGGCGCAGATGTTTTTAAACGGCAGGCAGGTAGTGGGCAAATGTCCCGTACAGGGCTGTCAGTCGGAAAAGGGCTATGCGGACGAGTGCGACCTGGGTCATCAGTACAACCCCGTTAACCTTATCGACCCCAAGAGCACAATTACAGGGGAAACTCCTGTTATGAAGGACGTTGTCAACTGGTATTTCAAGCTGCCCGACTACAACGCTCTCCTCAAGGATATGGTTGCGGATATGGAAAAGCAGGATAATGTCCGTCCCGTTGTTACAAAGACTATAAAGGAATTTCTTGAAACGCCCGTTATCTATATAATGAACGACTTTATGGACGTTTACAAGGAGCTTGCACCGAAAATGGCTGAGCATCAGCTTATAGAGGAGCCGAAAAAGACCTCCTTTACCATTGCGTTCAAGGAGCTTTCTGAGCGTG
>NZ_JBJERV010000004.1:0-61736 GCF_051882455.1 Huintestinicola sp.
CCCCTTTCTCCGTTTTGGAAGGATAAAGGAGATTTCGCCCTCTGCGGAGGGCGACCAAAGGGCATTGGTCTTGTATACAAGACCCTCCCTTTGGAAACCTGCAAGCCTTTGGAAAAGGCTTGAGCGAAACTTTTAGTGTTGTGTTTATTTGTGCAACTTTTTTTATTTATCCGCTTTATCGACAAGCCAAGGCACAGATGTGCTATAATATAACAAGAGCGCAGGAACTGCTTACGGTGCGGCAGCTTCTGCGCTCTTGGTCATCATTCCTGAAGGATGGTTATTCTGAATACGTCAATGGGAACTCCTGTGCTTTTTATTGCAACAGAATCTATATCTGCGGCAGTAAATCCTGCTGCTTCAACTGAGGCTGTCATAACATCATACTCGAAGATCACCATTCCTTCGGAGCAGGAGGTGGCTGTGACCTCAATGGGAGTAGTGCCAATGGTTATCACCATTGCGGCAGGGGTGAGATTTGCGGGGGCTGACGCGGTGCTGGTATATTCCGCAAGGAAAAGAACTCCGCTTGACAGGATAGATGTGCCGATACCCTCGGCGGAAAGGCTTATCTCGGCGGAGATGCCTGTTCCCATTGCTGTCTGATGCTCGGGTTCGATAACGATACCCTGAGCAAGCTCATCGGCAGTGTGAAGTCCTTCGGCTGCTGTCGCTTCGGAAAGGACTGTCTCGGAAACTTCTTCGGAAACCGTCTCTTCGGCAGATATTTCAGTCTCGGCAGGAGTTTCGGAGGTGGGAGCCGTTTCGGAGGAAAGCTCTGTTTCGGCGGCTGTGACTGCTTCGGAAGCAACCGACTGTTCCGTCGTTTCGGAAACAGCTTCGCTTTCGGGAACGGTCTCGGCTTCGGGCATTGTTGTCATCTCGGTAACAGTGAGCTCGGTCTCCTCAATAACGTTATTGACAGGCTCGCTCCTTTGTCCGAGGAAGAAAACCGCTCCGCCTATTGCCGCTATGGCAAGTATTGCGATAACTGCGATAATCCCGCCCTTTCCCTTTTTCTTCGGTTCTGCAGGGATATTTACTGTCTCGGGCTCAGGCTCGGATATCAGCTCGGGCTCGGGTATTTTTTCGATTTTTGTCTCCTCCGCGGGCTTTGGGGGCTCGGGCTTTGGCGCTTCTTCCTTATGTATCTCTTGCTTTTCAGGCTCCTCGGGTGCCTCTGGAGTTTTTTCGAGCTTGTTTTCGGAAACAGGCTCACTGTCAAGCTTTTTGATATCGGGGATATCCTCAAGAATATTTTCAGCCGCCATTTCAAGAACAGCTGCCTGCTCCTCGGGGGTAAGCACGCCTGTGTTTACCTCGGGAAGTCCCTCAACATCACCCGATGCTGTTTCCGTATCATATTCCTTGGGCTTTGCGTCATCTGAACGGGCTGCCACCTCAAGGACGGGCGTTCCGCAGTGCGGACAGAATTTGCTTGTTTCAAAAAGCTCTCCGCCGCAGTTTGTACAATATGCCATATGATATACACCTTTCTGATTATTTATACTAATCTCTAACCAACCTATAGACAAATCCGACAGCTATAATACAGCCACTCGTCGTCAAGCTCCCTTGCAAGGCGGCAAGCCTTGCTGCGCTCGCTTTCCTAGATTGGCTGTATTCTATCTGCCGCCTTTGTCTTCAGAACGGTCAGAGATTAGTATAAGCTTCTGACCCGATGGTCAAAAGAAAACTGCTGTATAATTACACACTCAAGATAATTATACAGCAGAATTTATTAAAATATCTATTACACTGCGTTATCCCATTGTAAAAAATCTTTGAGTGGCAGTGTAGGTCTTTCCCGGGGCAAGCTCCTCATAGCCGCTTTGCTCTGCGGGCATATCAAGGTTAGGAGCATTTACCTGGGCTGTCATGGGCTCGGGACAGAAATAATTCATAAAACCGTTGTGGTTCCATACTATCCAGAACTTGTATTTATCGTCAACCTCGTTGCATATCTTCTTTCCGCTGTCCGTATCTGTCATGATGGTGCCGTGGAAGGGCTTGCCGTCAAGGGTAAGGGTGCCGCCCGAATACATATCGTTGCAGATATCCTTTAAAACGGGGCAGGTTCCCGAAACATACTGCTTATCATAATCAGAAAGCTTTGCTCTCTTGCCAGTGGGGAGCCATTTCGACTTATTAAAGAGGATATGCTCCTCGGCAGGCACCTGAAGCCTGATATTCTCCTGGAGCCCGCCATCCACAAAGGGTGCGTTGATGGTGGTGTGGGTGGCAATGGATACGGGCATCATCTTATCCGACTGATTTATAAGGGTAACGGTATGGGTAAGTCCCTTATCGGAAAGCTCTATCTTTATCCGAACGGTGAATTTTACGGGGAAGCAGTTGTAGAAAAAGTCCTTTTCGTCATAGACATACTCGTTCTCAACATATGCGGTCTTGCCCTTGACAGCCATATCCTTGACGGTGTAGGCTCTTTTCTGGATAAAGCCGTGAAGGTGGTTTCCGAAGCGCTCCTCGTTTACGGGGAGACGGTAGAGTGCGTCGGAGGTGCGGAGAAGTCCGCTTTCAAAGCGGTTGGGAAGGTAGAGGGTGGGCAGTCCCCATATCTCGGGAGCGTTCATTATCTCGCCCATTGAAACGCTGCCGTTATAGCGGAATATCTCCATTCCCCTTTTGTTGTCTCTGAAACGAAGGACGTTGGAGCCGAGTCCGTGTGCAACTATTGCGTAATATCCGCCTGCTGCCAGCTCAACTACCTCTGCGCCCTTGTGTATGGCTTTTCTTGCATAAAGCTCCATTGTAAAAACTCCTTTATTTTAAGTATCGTATGCGCGTATCCTGAGAGGTATCCCCAGCTTATCCGAAAGCGCTTTGCTCTCGTTTATCTCACGCTCGGAGATAACGTCAACTACTGTGAACATTACCTTGGGGACGTATTTTTTGCATTCCTCAGCAAATGTGAGCATTGCTTCAAAGCTGTCCTCCCATCCGGGTCGGGTGACTTTGTTGTAGTCCTCGCGGTTTCCCGAATTAAGGCTTATTGAAACGATATCCACAGCGCCCTCAAGGAGCATTGCGGTGGGTCTGCCGTTTATTTTATCGCCAAGTCCGTTGGTATTGAGCCTAATTTGGACATCGGGATAACGCTTTTTAAGCTCTTTTCCGATATAGGAAACGTCCTCTGCCCTTTCCATAGGCTCGCCGTATCCGCAGAAAACTATTTCGCCGACCTTTGACATATCATATTTCTCAAATTCGGCAAGGACCTCCTCGCAGGTGGGTTCCCTTTCAAGCCAAAGGCTGTCGCTGCCGTATGCTCCGTCGCCGTTGTGTCTTATACAAAAGGTGCAGTTGCAGGGGCAGCGGTTTGTAAGGTTTATATACAGATTGCTATGCACCGCATAGACAAAGGTAAGACTTTTCAAGGCTATTCTTCTCTCTTTACTTCCTGATTTTAAGCGAAATATCAAACGCCTTTACCGAATGGGTTATTGCGCCGACGGAAATAATGTCAACGCCTGTTTTTGCAACTGCGGCAACGGTGTCGATGCTTATATTTCCCGAAGCCTCAAGGACTGCCTTTCCGTCTGCGATCTTTACGCACTCGGTCATTTCCTCGGGGGTCATATTGTCAAGCATTATTACGTCCACATTGCAGCCCAGAGCCTCTTTCAGCTCCTCCTTGTTTCTGACCTCCACCTCGATCTTTGCCATATGACCTATCTTCTGCTTGAGGGCGGAAACTGCGCCTGTGATGGAGCCGTATGCGTCGATGTGGTTATCCTTGAGCATTGCGGCGTCGGAAAGGTTGTAGCGGTGGTTTCTTCCGCCGCCTGCGGTCACGGCGTATTTCTCAAGGGCGCGAAGTCCCGGGAGAGTTTTTCTTGTGTCAACAATGGAGGCCTTTGTGCCTGCGCAGGCTTCTACAAGCTTATTGGTGGCGGTGGCAACGCCTGACATATGCTGTAAGATATTGAGAGATGTTCTCTCCGCTTTCAGTATCGAACGGGTCTTTCCCTCAACTCTTGCGATAACGTCGCCCTTTTTAACCTTTTCGCCGTCATGAATGAATATCTCGCACTTAACGGTGCTGTCAATAAATGTAAATGTCCTGAGGGCGCAGTCTATGCCTGCAAGAACACCCTCTGCTTTGGAGACAAATTCGGCTGTTGATATCTCCTCCTCGGGGATAAGCAGGTCGGTGGCAAGGTCTATGTAGTTTATGTCCTCGGACAAGGCTCTTTTTATTACATCATCAACGTAAAATTCGGGTAAAAGCATTTTATTCTTTCCTTTCAGGTCGATTTAATTTACACAATAGTCCAGAGTTTCTCCGATGCTCTCGGGTATGAGCAGGTCGGCTCTGTCATCGTACTGGGTGGCGCTCTTGTTTATGAGCACAAGCTTATTGCCGTGATAATACTCGATAAGTCCGCTGGCGGGATATACGGACAGGGACGTTCCCCCGATAATGAGGATATCGCAGTTTTCTATAGCTTCAATTGCGGCATTCACCGTTTTCTGGTCAAGACCTTCCTGATAAAGCACCACGTCGGGCTTTAAAAGTCCGCCGCACTTGGAGCATTCGGGGATAAAGGGGGAATTTTTTATATACCGGGCATCGTGGAGCTCGCCGCAGCGGACGCAGTAGTTGCGGTGGACGGAGCCGTGAAGTTCAAAAACGGTCTTACTGCCTGCCGCCTGATGAAGTCCGTCTATATTCTGTGTGACGACCGCCTTCAGCTTTCCTCTGCGCTCAAGCTCCGCAAGAGCAAGGTGAGCCTTATTGGGCTTTGCGTCAAGATAGAGCATCTTATCCTTGTAAAACTCGTAAAACTCGCTTATATGATTGCAGAAAAAGCTGTGGCTGAGAATTGTTTCGGGAGGGTATTTATATTTCATATTATAAAGTCCGTCCACGCTTCGGAAATCGGGGATGCCGCTTTCGGTGGAAACTCCTGCTCCTCCGAAAAATACTATATTATCAGAGCTGTCTATCCATTCCTTGAGACGAACGGCGTTTTCCGTTACTGCCATTTATTATCAATCCTTTCTGCGGGGAGCCGTATATATGATAATTATATCACATTCTTTCCGAAATTGCTACTGTTTTTTAAAATTTTTTCAAAAAAAACAGAAGCCGCTTTATTTTACGGCTTCTGCGAAATATAATTCAGTTTTCCTTTTTCATAAGCTTTATCATCACCGCCGACACAGCAACTGCGCCTATGGCAAGGCACAGAGGCAGGATATAGCTGCTTTTTCTGCCGTTAAGGGAGTTTACCGCCGCATTGTATGCAGCCAGCGTTTCTTCATCGGTCATAAGCTGTCCCGAGACTGCGGTTCCTTCGTTTGCGGAAATGTCGATGCCGAATGAGGAAAGGTCGGTCAATTCGGGGGCGGGGAGGAATACCCAGCCGTTATCATATCTGTAGCCGTCCTTATCGCTCCATCTTGATTTGTATACCCACACATTTCCATTTTCGTCAGTCCAGCATTTATCGGCAATTTCACCCCTATATGGGTATACTTCCTTTACATCGGTGTACCATTTATCGGCTTCGATGTAAGTATATTCCTCGGAAAATGGATAATCCCAAAGCACTACCTTTTCACTTGGTGTATAACCGTCAAGCTCGCCGCTGTAGTCTTTAATCTCGCTCTTATGCTCGTCAATGAAGGTGAAAACGCTGTATATTTCGCTGAGCTTAGTCATTTCCACCCAGCCGTCCTTCCTGTCGCTGTCGAAAAATGAACAGCAGCCCCATATAACCCCCGTATGAGTCGTATAGGTAAAGCCTACCCGTACAGTCTCCCCTGCCCGGATACTGCCGTTTGTTTTTTCGTCAAGGGGATTTTCTAAAAGGTCGCTGTCCTCAAGCACCTCATAGGAACGCCATTCGATATATTCACAATCTCTCGTATTGTTCCGATAGAATTTATTTTCAGGCTCTACAAGCACATCGGCAAAGGCTGACGCTCCCGAAAAGGCAAGCAGTGAAAGCGCTGCAAGAATCGTACAGAAAAGTTTTTTCAGCTTCATAATGTCACCTCATAATATCTCAGTTTTTCTTTTTCATCAGCTTTATCATTGCCGCTGAGACAACTACCGCTCCGAGAGACAGGCAAAGGGGCAGGAGATATGCGCTTTCTGTGCCGTTAAGGGAGTTTGCCGCCGCATTGTATGCCGCCAGCGTTTCTTCATCGGTCATAAGCTGTCCCGAAACTGACGTTCCTTCGTTTGCGGAAATGTCGATGCCGAATGAGGAAAGGTCGGTCAATTCGGGGGCGGGGAGGAATACCCAGAAGCTATCGTATGTGTATGCGTCTTTTGTTACCCATCTTCCGCTGTATACCCACACATTTCCGTTTTCATCTGTCCAGCATTTGTCGGCAATTTCATTTGTATAGGGATAATCTGCCTTTGTATACCACCTTTCCGCTTTTACGGAAACACATTCCTCGGAAAAGGGATATTTCCACAGCACAACTCTTTCTTTCGGGATATATTCGTCAAGCTCGCCGCTGTAGTCTCTGAGCTCGCTCTCGTGTTCGTCAAGGAAGGTGAAAACATTGTATATTTCGCTGAGCTTGCTCATTTCCACCCAGCCGTCCTGCCTGTCATCATCAAAAAATGAACAGCAGCCCCATTTTACGCCTTCATCATCTGTATATGCAAAGCCGACCTGCACGGTCTCTCCTGCCCGGATACTGCCGTTTGTCCTGCCGTTTATGGGGCTATCCAGAATGCTGCTGTCCTCAAGCACCTCAAAGGAACGCCAGTTTATATAGTCACAAGCTCTCGGATTGTCCCAATAAAACTGATTTACAGGCTCGGCTATGGCGTCCGCATATGCAGAAGCTCCCGAAAATGCAAGCAGGGAAAGCGCTGCAAGAATCGTACAGAAAATGATTTTCAGCTTCATAATGTCACCTCAGCAAATTTATGAGAATACCGCAGAGAAAGGAAAAACCGTTTGCGCAAAGTGAAAATAAGAATGGCTTTTTTATATCCGTCCTGCTTTTGTAAACAAGCCATTCCGCAGTGACGGCGCTTATTTCAAGAAGAGCCGTTATCATCACCATGATGATCCCGTAAAACCGCAGCTCATATGCGAAATAGCTGTGGATAACGTTCACAAGAGGGTTTGTGAGCAGGTTTGCAAGGAGCATTATTATGTAGTTCCTGCCGCCCCTTACTCCCCATATTGCCCCGAAAAGCCCTTCAAGGAGTATGGTCAGCAGGAGAGCAATGCCCATTGCTTTAATTATTGCAAGGGTCATCTGAACGTTCAGTCCTCCTTTGGAGCGCAAAGCCTGCAAGGAGCATTGCCGCAGAGATCATGCAGAGCATCGTCATGGTCTCTCTGCCTATCTGCATACCGCTCTTTGAGGTGTAAACGGGCACATATCCCAGAAACAGGGCAAAGGTGAGAAGTCCGAAGGAAAATCCCCTGCCGCCCCTGAAAATATCCGCCGCCGCTCTGAGGGTCATGGGCATTGACATATTGAAAAGGAGTATCGCCATGAGTCCGCAGATGATATTGTCCGAAAAAAGGTACAGAAGCGCCGCTCCCAGCATTGACGCAGCCGCCGCTCTTTCCTTTCCGAAAAAGTCCGAAGCAAAGCCGCCCAAAGCCTTCCCACCTGCTGTAACAAGCACAGCCGCAAATGCCGCCGCTGGGGTTATTTTCCATGGGAATGACAGCGCAAAGCCTCCAAGACTGCGGATAACGACAACCGCAAAGAACAGCACTGCCGCTGTGCAGAGAGGTGCTGACATTTTAAATGAGAAAAAGTTCTCCGCAGCTGCTCCCTTTTTATCATCGCAGCGGAAAATATAGGGAGAAGCAAATATGAACGCCGCCGCAAAAAGCATTATCAGCATCGGGAATATGTAAGAGACCCCGTCGCCCTTTCCCCGAACTGTTCCCAGGTAAAGTCCTATGGCTCCCGGAGAGACGAATACTCCAAGGGCACCCGAATTACTGAATTTATCCAGGACATACACTCCGCCCCCTGCGTGGAAAAGGGCATTTCCCACTCCCGCACATATGGCGGCAGGAGAAAGCAGTCCTCCGATGGCGGCAAAATATGAGAGGAACACAAGTCCGCAGCCTGCTGCGGCGGCACGGTGCCCTCCGCCGCATTTGTCAAGGATTATTCCTATAGGCATCTGAAGGGCAAAGGCGCAGAAATTATAAAACAGGAAGCATTCGCTTTCCCCGCCTCTCACAAATCTCATCATAAGAAACGCACAGCACATATCCACAAAAAAATGTGCAATGGAATACACTGCTGTCATTGCTTTTCTTTCCATTTATTCGACCGTCCTTTCGGGCTGTTCTGATATTAAAACAATCTTGCATTCATTTTTGTTACACAAAAAGGGAATATTTGGATATTTAGCCAATATACCTATAAAATAATTATACAAAATGCCACATAGGACCGTTTCCCCTGCCTAGATCCAGTCCTGCTGAGATAACCTTTGTAATGTATTTCTTTGCATACTCTGCCGCCTCGGGAACGCTCATTCCCTCCGCAAGTCCGCAGGCAATTGCTGATGAAAGTGTACAGCCTGTGCCGTGGGTGTTGGGATTGTCTGCCCGAGGACTTTCCAGATAATAAAATTTCCCCTTGTACAACAGTATATCGAGAGCATTTCCTTCAAGATGGCCGCCCTTTATCAGCACGCCCCCCTTTGTTATGCCGGAAAGCGCCCTTGCCGCATTTTCCATATCCGTGGGGGTGCTTATCTTCATCTTACACAGCCGCTGTGCTTCGGGGATATTGGGAGTTATCACCTCCGCAAGGGGCATAAGCTTATTTATAAATACTTCTATCCCATCATCGTCAAGGAGCTGTCTGCCGCCGGTGGACATTATTACCGTATCGCAGACGATATGTTCAGCCTTGTAAAACTCAAGTCTGTCGGCAATTATGGCAGCGTTTTCGCCGTTCATAAGCATTCCGACCTTTACCGCGTCGGGGAAAATATCGGTAAAGACCATATCCAGCTGAGCCTTCATCATCTCGGGGGAAACCGCCTGCGCAAGGCTCACTTCTGTTGTATTCTGGGCCGTAAGTGCGGTAACGGCGGTCATGGCAAAATGCCCCAGAGCCGAAATGGTTTTTATATCCGCCTGTATGCCTGCCCCTCCGCAGGAGTCCGAGCCTGCGCAGGAAAGTATTTTTCTGATGTCTTTCATTTTATGATATCCTCCGCTGCTGCTCTGAGTCTTTTTGCTGCGGCGGCAATGCCCTCTGTTGTCTCCGAGCCGAATACTGCCGAAACAACGGCGATACCGCTTATGCCGCTGCCTCTGAGACTTGTTGCGTTTTCCTCGTTTATCCCGCCGATAGCGCATACGGGAATGCTTACCGAGGAGCATATCTCACGCAGCTCCGACATTGAAAGCGCCTTTGCACCGGGCTTTGTGGGCGATACGAACATCGCTCCGCTGCCAAGATAATCCGCTCCCGCCGCTTCTGCCGCTTTCGCCTGGGAAACGGTCTTTGCGGTCACGCCGATAATGGCGTTTGCACCCAGTATCTTCCTTGCCGAAGCAGGGTCGCCGTCGGTCTGTCCCAGATGTACTCCCTCCGCTCCCGATCTGAGTGCCACGTTTACATTATCGTTTATTATGAGCGGAACTCCGTATTTTCTTGTGACCGCAAGGACTTCCTCCGCTTTTTTTACATACTCCTCTTCGGAGATGTTTTTCTCTCTCAGCTGGATAATATCCGCTCCTCCCGAAATCGCGGCTTCGGTCTGTGCGGAAAGCGGCAGGCGCGTATATGAGCTGTCGGTGATGGCATATAATGTAAAGCTGTTTTTCAAAATGATATCCCCTTTATCGGAAAAGACCTTGCAGAAAAGTCTGAAAGGTCTTTTGTCGGTTATTATATTTTTTCTGCCTGTGCGGAAATCTCCTCAAGCCTTGAGCAGAGAAATTCATAAAATTCACCGGCGGCAGATGAGTCGGTATTGTTGCAGATAACGGTAAGCTCTCTGCGGCAGTCGGGATATGATATAGGCAGGAGCACCACATTGTCGGCGTTTATGCTGCCCCATGTGTATGCGGGCCAGAAGCCTATCCCCATTCCTGCGCCGATAAGCCCTCTTACGGTGGAGGGCGAGTCGCTCTCAAATACCACATCGGGAGTAAAGCCCACCATTCTGCACAGTGTCTCGCAGATATTATGAAATGGCTTTGAGCCCGAAAGGCTTATAAAACCGTTATCCTTTGTATCCGAAAGCTGTATTGAGGAGAGCCGCGAATAATACGAGCCTGCGGGCACAGCCAGCTTTATCTCCTCGGTAAAGCTTCTGTGACAGCAGCTTTTGGGCATATTCGGAAGAATGCCGGGGAGATTTGCGGATATTGTACAGTCGCAGTTTTCGGCGTCGGCGCTCTGATGAAGGATAAATTTTATATCGGGGTGAAGCCGCTTGTACTCGATAATAAGCTCTGTTATCAGCAGAGAAGCGGCGATGATATTGACCCTTATGGTCTTTTCCTCAAGCTCGGCTATTTTTAAAAGCTCGACGGGAACGCGGTCAAGAGTTTTCAGGACTCCCCCGAGCTGCTTGTAAAGATACTCTCCGCAGGGGCTCAGGGCAATGCTCCTTCCCCGTCTGACAAAAAGCTTAACTCCAAGCTCGTTTTCCAGCCTGCGGACAGACTGGGTAAGGGCAGGCTGAGCGATGTGAAGCTTTTCCGCCGCCTTAGTGATATGACCGCATTCGGCTGCGGCATAGAAATATTTCAGCTGTGTAAGTTCCATATATAATACCGTCTTTCAGAAGTATGAAGCCAAGGTCATGAGAAAATTATACCACAGCAGCAAGGGCATTGTCAAGTACGAAGTTTGCCCTCGGTTGACCCCTTTATCCCACATGACAGCCCGTAATGGTAACTGCGGCGCATTTTGTTCCCCTGTCGTCATAAACGTCAACGGTATAGTAGCAGGTAGTCCTGCCGTCCTTTATGCATTTTGCCTCGGCATAAAGGATATCCCCCTTGACGCCGCTCAAAAAGGTGATATTGCTGCTCACCGACACAACTCCCATATGCTCGCAGTTGGACGCCACCGCAAAGGCAAAATCCGCCAGCATGAAGTGTACTCCGCCCATAACGCCGCCCATGGCGTTTTTATGTCTGTCAGTAAGCTTAACGGAGCATTTGGCGTATTTCTCCCTTGCTTCTTCAATTACCGCAAAATTCTCGGTGGCAAATCTGTCGTTTTTAAATATTTCTCTTATTTCTTCAAGAGTTTTCATATATTTACCGTCTTTCTCAAAAAAATTCCGCCCGTAAATTTACGGACAAACATATTATACCACATTGTCACCTGAAAAACAACATTATTTTAAGAACCTCGCAGAAGAAAAAATCATATAATTATGTAAGGGCAGCAGCTCCTGCCTGTTAAATAATGAAAGGAAACGCTTTTATGAGTGAAAGATATATTATTGCAGGCGGTGATATGCGTTTTTCGGCGCTGGCAGAGCAGCTTTCGGAAAAAGCAAGGGTCTGCACCGTAGGCTTTGACAAGAACATATTCGGCAGCGAAAGGATAATCGCCGCGGAAAGCGTTATGTCAGTCCCCTACCGTGCCGACTGCCTTGTCCTGCCCCTTCCCGTGTCATCGGACGGGATAACCCTGAACGCCCCGTTCTACAGCGGCACAGTATCCCTATCCGAGCTTACGAGCTGCGTGAAAAAGGACGGGATAGTTTTCGGCGGCAGGATATCCCCCGGGGTAAGAGAAATGTTCTCGTCAAAGGGAATTGAGGTGGTGGATTACTTTGAGCGCGAGGAGCTTGCGGTGCTCAATGCCCTTGCCACCGCCGAGGGAGCGCTGCAGATAGCCCTTGAGGAGCAGCCTGTCATAATTTCGGGCAGCAATGTGCTTATCCTGGGAATGGGGCGGATAGCAAAGTCCCTCATACGGATACTTCAAGGCTTCGGCGCACACATTACCGTCTCGGCAAGAAAATATTCGGATCTGGCATGGGCAGAGGTTTTCGGCTGCGAAGCGGCAGAGATATCCGAGCTTGAAAACTGCGAAGCACTCAGCAAAGCCGATATCATATTCAATACCGTCCCCCATCTTATACTTAACGAAGACCTGTTAAAGTGCTGCAATAAAAGCTGCCTGATAATCGACCTTGCCTCAAAGCCCGGCGGAATGGATATGGAAGCCGCAGGCAGGCTTGGTCTCAGAGCCATATGGGCGCTTTCGCTCCCCGGAAAGACCGCCCCCGTAAGCTCGGGCAGAATGATAGCGCAGACCATTGAAAACATTCTTCACGAAAAACGAAGATAGATAACCTCTTTTAATGAAAGGCGGTGATACCGAATGAGTGAGACAGCATCGCTTAAAGGCATAAAGATCGGCATAGCAATGTGCGGCTCCTTCTGCACATTCTCCAAAGCCTTTGAGCAGATGATAAAGCTTAAAGCGGCAGGAGCGGAGCTTACCCCCATAATGTCATACCACGCCTCAACGCTGGACACCCGTTTCGGAACAGCGGAGGAAAACATTATGACCGCAGAAAGCATATGCGGCAGGGGCGTCATAAATACCATACCCCTTGCGGAGCCCATAGGTCCGAAGAAAATGTTCGACCTTCTCATAGTATGCCCCTGTACGGGAAATACTCTTGCAAAGCTTGCCGCAGGAATTACCGACACACCTGTAACAATGGCGGTCAAGTCACATCTGAGAAACGGCAGACCCGTGCTTATAGCCGTTTCCACCAATGACGCCCTTTCCGCTTCCGCAAAGAATATCGGAGCACTACTTAACACAAAGAACATATACTTCGTCCCTTTCAGACAGGACGATTTCATAAAAAAGCCCCGCTCGGCTGTGGCGGACTTTTCTCTGATACCCGCCGCCGCAGAGGAAGCTCTGCAGGGCAGACAGATCCAGCCCATACTCGCATAGACAGTTACGGTCTGCCGCAAAAAACGCTTGCGGCAGACCGTATTTTTTGTCTTTCTCAGCTCTCCATAGAATTTTTGATGTAATTATAAGCGCAGTGGTAAGCGTATTCCCTTGTAACATAAGCGTTCGGATAGAATTTTCCGTCCTTTCCGCAGCTTATCGCGCCCATACCGTATGCAAGAGCGGCATATCCCATATCCTTGTCCTTTGCGCTCACGTCCGTAAAGGGGGACTTGAAAATAGAGGTGTACTTAGCGCAGTTATCCACCTTTGCGGCTCTTGTAAATTCCTTTGCAAGAGTCATTCTTGTGAAAAATTCACCAACGGGTGCTTTGGCTGTGGCGGACATTTCTCCCTCCTCTTCCGGGATATCCTCCAAGGGCATAGGCTCATAACCATAGCCTGTAATGATGTCAAGAAGTCTTTCAAACTCGCTGAATGTCATTTTTTCGGCAGGCTTAAATTCCTTGCCCTCGTAAATTCTTACGTTATGCTCGTAAAGAGCCTCTATCTCCTTCTTGTAGGGAGATTTGGAGATGTCCGTATAGGGGCAGTTTTCCGGCTGTTCCTCTGTCTTAGCAACAGGCTGACCGTTATGATCGCAAAGCTTGCCCGTAACGCCGTTCAAGGTCCATCTGTCCATAGAATACTGCAAATATGTATGAGGCTTGGACTCAAGGTCAATAAATCCGTTGTATCTGAGAGTCATATCCTGCTGCTCGCAGAGGAGTTTGAGAGCAGTTTCCTTGTTGATGATAAGACCGTCACCGAAATCAACATCTCTGTCGTGGCTGCAGCTTACCGATGTGACCTTGCCTGCGGAATTTACTGTAATGTAAATATTATTGCTTGCCACCTGAATGTTGTTCACATAGCGGTTATATTTCATACCTCTGCTTGTCTGCTTGTTCTTGCCGCTGTCCGATACGGGAGCGGTATTATCCGTATCAGCCTTGTACTCGCCCGAGATATCACCGAAATAATATTTGAGAACAGCGTTTGCAAGGGTGTTTGCCTTCTTCACATTAAGCTCAGCCTTATTTTCATTACGGTCATAGTCATAAGCATAAAAGCTCATTATCTTTCCCGATTTTGCGTCGGCGGTAATGTTCACGCTCCTGTTGTCCGTCTTGTTGTTTATCATCATATTGCAGGAAATGGCATAGCCGCACTCCGCGTCATCATTTCTGCTGATGTCGAAATTCTGAACAAGATATTTTTCGGTAACGTCCATATACTTGTCCTTGACAATAAGCGCCTTGAACTGCTCCGATGTGAGCATAGTGCTGAGGTCTGCCGCAGCAGCAAGCTCTTCCTCCGTTAAGCTTACGCCCGTAGCGGGAATTGCAGCTGTTCCCGCTTCAACCATATCGTCTTCGCATTCAATTGCTTCTTCCTCACAAACATCAGCGTCAAGGGCTTCTCCGCGGTCATACTTGTCCGTATCCATAAACTTATTATAATCATCGTCCATCGAAGAATGCTTTCCCGTCAGAGCGTCATAAACATAGCTGTTCTGAGGCTCGTAAACGATACAGGTCTTTTTCTTTCCCGTAGCGCTGTCATTGTAAATATGATACCAGGGCTTTATAGTCACCTCGCCGCAGTAAATTTCCTTTATCTCCTCCTGTGAAAGAACATCCGATGGCGCTACAAATTCAGCGTCCTGCCACCAGTTTGCATAATACGACGTGACCTCGCCCGTAAGCTTGTCAATGCTGACACTTACGCTGTTTTTGCCCACAGGGATACCGCCGAAGCTTCTCTTGAACTGCACCGAAACATTGCTTGAGGTAATGCTGAGACTTACGCTTGATTTGGTAAGAAAGCCCTTCATAGAGGGATTTACCTTGTACACCCAGCTCATAGCCTTGTTGACAAAATAAGAGGGCTTCTGAGATGAGATGGCAGGCTTCCAGCTGTACTCATAAGGAGCATTGAAGTCTGTGATGATACCGCCCTCCACCTGAGCGGAATATGACTTGTTTCCCGTCGGGTCTGTCCAGGTAAAGCTATAGGTCTTCATACCTTGATTTACACCTGTTCTGTATGAGAAATTGCTGTATTCCTCGGGGATATCTATCCTTGATTTAACAAGAGCAAGAGCGTTTTTCATCTGTTCCTCCTCTGAGGTCTCCTTTTTGCCGTTATCTGCGGACTGGGACTGAGACGAAGCTGTCTCGCTCTCCGCAAAAACGGTGAAGGGTACTGACTGAACAGCCCCCGCTGCCATAACTATTGCCATAAGTGCGGCTATCTTTCTTTTCATTTTCCTATCGTTCCTTTCAGAATAAAATTGTGCGCATAAAAACGCTTTTAATATAAAAACAATCGACTAAAGGAAAATATTTCATACGGTCATAATTTTTGTGACATCTTACAAAACCTGCTTATTTTTTTGGTATATTTTACAATTCAAATATTATGTGATAATTATAGCACAAAAGTTCCTAAATGTCAATAGTCAAATCAGAGATTTTTTACATAATATTTTGTGAAAACTTGTTAATAATTTTACTGAATAAAAAAGCCTGTCCTTACAGCTCGTAAAGACAGGCTCGAATAATTTATCTGTGCAGGATATGCCTGATATAAGCAAAGGTGTAGTCCTCGCCCTCCTCGGCAAGCATGGTGAGGAGCATTTCAAGCAGCTTTGCCGTATCGGGGTGGATAAGCCTTATCGCCGTCCCTCTGTGAAAATACTCCAGAGGTGAGGAGTCGGTGTAATTTTTGCCCATATACACCTTGCTCGCCGCCACACGGTCGCAGAACATCTCCGCCACATAAATGAGCGGCATTTTCACGCCTTCCATTTTCTTGGTCCTGGGATCATAATCCGTCCAGTATTCAAAATGGTGCTTGTTTCTGCCCTTGTGGTGCATCCAGGCGGTGCTGTAGCCCTTTTTTTCGCGCTCGGCTTCGTTGGGGCTGCGGTCGCCCTGATACATTTTGCAGCTTATCCAGAATTCGGTTGGGCTGTACTTTGAAAGGTCGTGAGTAAGTCCCTGCCAGTAAAGACCTGCCTTGAAGCAGTTTATCCTTACCTGTCTGCGGTGGGTGCCGACGGTTTTCAGGTGCCTGAAAATATTTATGAGCATTTTCATATCAGCCATTTTTACACGTCCTTTCAGTTTTGTTCGGGAATTACAAAGTGAGCTGGTCGGGGTCGGTGATGTCCTTTGCAAGGCAGCCTGCCGCAGGGATAGACTTCATAACATACTTGGTCATCTCGGAAAGCTTTTCCTCGGGAACGATGTAGGCATTCTCAACCAAAGCCCCCGCTTTAAGGGTCATACACTGAACGCCGATGGTGTCACGGGTAGTCTTTGGCAGCACAAGAGCGGTGTTGAAAATAACTGCCCGTCCCTTGGTAGAGGTGAGCATAATATCCGCATTGTCCGCAATGAAGAACATACGCACAAGCCTTGACTTGTCCGAAAATGCCTTGGTAAGCTTCTTGCGGTTGGTTTTGGTCTCGAATACGTTCAAGGGCACCTTTGCCGCCTTGCCGTTTTCAAACACAAGGAACATAAAGCCCGAGTAATCGGCAGTGGGTATCATAGATATCACATTCTCGTCGGCTTCAAATCCCAGCTTGACGGGAATATAATCGCCCATAGCCGAAGCCTTTGTCTCGGAAAATTCGGAAGCCCTGCTCTTGTATACCTGGCATTTGTCCGTAAAGAAAAGCAGCTCGGTGCGGTTTGTAGCCTCAAAGGAAGCCTCCATAACGTCGCCGTCCTTGAGCTTATGCTCGCCTGACATTCTGAGAGACTGGGGAGTTATTTTCTTGAAATATCCCCCTCGGCTTATGAACAGGTTAACGGGATAATCGGGGATCTCCTCCTCGATATCCACATCATCGCTTTCATCGGGATAGCAGAACTGCGTCCGTCTGGGCTGACCGTATTTCTTGATGACCTCCTTCAGCTCGGAGATGATGATATCAAGAATTTTTTTGCTGCTTCCCAGAATTTCCTCCATCTCGGCAATGTCCTTCTGGAGCTGGTCGGTCTCAGCGAGACGATTAAGGATATATTCCTTGTTGAGATGACGAAGCTTTATCTCGGCGACGTATTCCGCCTGAGTCTCGTCAATGCCGAAGCCTATCATCAGGTTGGGAACCACCTCGTTATCGTCCTCGGTCTCCCTGACTATCTTTATCGCCTTGTCAATGTCAAGGAGTATCTTTTTGAGACCTAAGAGCAGATGAAGCTTTTCCTTCTTCTTGCTCAGCTCAAAGTATACTCTCCTCTTGACGCAGTCCTTGCGGAATGCCGTCCATTCGGTAAGTATCTCGTAAACTCCCATTACCTTGGGATAGCCGCCCACAAGGATATTGAAGTTGCAGGAATAGGTGTCCTGCAAGGGGGTAAGCTTGTAAAGCCGCTTCATAAGGGCGTCGGGGTCGGTGCCCTTTTTGATGTCAATGGCTATTTTAAGACCGTTAAGGTCGGACTCGTCCCGTATATAGGATATCTCCCTTACCTTGCCCGATTTTGCAAGCTCCACTATCTTGTCCTTTATCTGCTCGATGGTGGTGGTGGGAGGTATCTCGGTTATCTCGATGCAGTGAGCGTCGGGGTCATAGCTGTACTTTGAGCGTATCTTAACGCTGCCCCGTCCCGTGCGGTAAATTTTCTCAAGCTCCGCCTCATCATATATCATCTCGCCGCCCCCGGGGAAATCGGGACCCTTGAGAACGGAGAACAGGTTATAATCGGGATTTTTGATAAGCCCGATAGTCGCCTCGCATATCTCAGTCAGATTAAAGGAGCATACCGCACTCGCCATGGACACCGCAATTCCCACATTTGAATTTACAAGGATAGACGGAAATGTGGCAGGCAGCAGCGTAGGCTCAACGGTCTCATTATCGTAGTTGGGAACGAAATCCACCGTGTCCTTGTCAATATCCCTGAAAAGCTCGGCGCAGATGGGAGCAAGCTTAGCCTCGGTGTATCGGGGAGCCGCATATGCCATATCTCTCGAATACGCCTTGCCGAAGTTGCCCTTGCTGTCGATATAGGGGTGAAGAAGCGCCTCGTTTCCCCTTGCCATACGCACCATTGTCTCGTAAATGGCAGCGTCGCCGTGGGGATTTAGCTTCATTGTCTGACCAACGATATTTGCGGATTTTGTCTTGTTGCCCGTAAGCAGACCCATTTTGTACATGGTGTAGAGAAGCTTTCGGTGAGATGGCTTGAAGCCGTCTATCTCGGGGAGCGCTCTCGAAACGATAACGCTCATAGCATAGGGCATATAATTCTTTTCAAGAGTGTCGGTTATCTTCTCCTCCACCACTACTCCGCTGCCTGCGATATAGGCATTCTGAGCGGGAGCAGGGCTGTGGCTTTTGGGTTCTTTCTTTTTAGCCATTTGTCGGACTCCTTAACTTGTTATTCCTGAGCGGCAGCCTCCGCCTGAGCTGCCTTTATCATTATTGCACATTCAAGTCTCTTCTTTTCTATCTCGCAGGAGAGCTTGTGAGCGGTGAGGATATTGCCTGTGTAGATGAAATTATTGGCGTTGCAGCCGCCGCTGCAGTAGAACTTAGCCCAGCACTTGCGGCAGTCCTCCTTGTTGTAGATATGAGCCGCAGCAAAATCCTTCTTTATCTCGGTATTGAACTCGCCCGAGTGGATATTTCCCATAAGATATTCGGGAATGCCCACAAACTGATGGCAGGGATAAATATCGCCGTCGGAGGTGATGGCAACATACTCGTTGCCCGAGCCGCAGCCTCTCAGGCGCTTTATAGCGCAGGGACCCTGGTCAAGGTCAAGCATAAAGTGGAAGAAGTTGAAATGCTTACCCTTTTTCTCGTTCACGAGCATAAGCTGAGCCAGTCTCTCGTACTCGGAGAATACGGCAGGCAGGTCTCTTTCGGTAATGGCGTATTTCTCGTCATGGTCGCATACAACAGGCTCAACGGATATCTGTTCAAAGCCTAAATCATACAGATGGAAAACATCGCTTGCAAAGTCAAGGTTATACTTTGTAAAGGTGCCTCTCACATAGTAATTCTCATAGTTTCTCTTTTCCGCAAGCTCCTTGAACCTGGGGATGATGCGGTCATAGCAGCCAGAGCCGTCAACGCGCTTTCTCACGCGGTCGTTAACGTCCTTTCTGCCGTCGATGGACAGTACCACGTTGGACATTTCCTTGTTGATAAAGTCCATTTTCTCCTCGTCCAGGAGCAGACCGTTGGTGGTGACGGTGAAGCGGAAATGCTTGTGATACTCCTCTTCCCTGGAGCGTCCGTACTCCACCAGCTTCTTGACAACGTCCCAGTTCATAAGGGGCTCGCCGCCGAAGAAATCCACCTCGAGATTTTCCCTGTCGCCGGAATTTTCAAGGAGGAAATCAAGCGCCTTTTTGCCTGTTTCAAAGCTCATTACCTTTCTGCCCATAGCATAGTCGCCCTGGGAAGCAAAGCAGTATTCGCAGCGCAGGTTGCAGTCCATAGTTACCAGCAGGCACATTGCCTTGATGGGGGAAGCAACGGAATATTTTGCAAATTTCTCGTAATCGTCCTCGGAGAAAAGTATCTTTTCGTTGTAAAGCTCCTTTACCTCCTCATAGCAGGAGATTATCTCCTCCCTGTTATAAAATCGGGACAGCTTTTCAATAACATTTGCGGGACATTCATCTGCAAAGGGAGGAGCGATGTTGTCGAGCATATCATAGGTAAGCTCGTCCACGATGTGAACGCCGCCGCTGTGTACGTCAAGCACAATATTATATCCGTTCAGCTTATATTTATGTATCATTTTTTTAAAGATCCTTTCGACTTCTTTTGTAAATATAAGTCAGAGGATAGAGGTTAGAATTAGTCTGACCTCTATCCTCTGATGACTTTAACCTATAGTCAAAATTACTTCTCGCACTTCTGGTTAGCAACTGTGCAGGAAGTCTTGCAAGCGGACTGGCAGGAAGCCTGGCACTTGCCGCAGCCGCCCTTTGCAGCAGTCTGCTTGAGGTTAGCCTTGTTGATGGTCTTAATGTGCTTCATCTGAGTATCCTCCCCAAAAATAATATATGTTCATTATAACACGGCTTTCGGCGAATTTCAATATTTATCGATTTTTTTGGTATTTTACACAATTTTGACCGCTGCCCATTCGAAATTTTTCGTGAACAATACATTATTCTCTGAATACGGGACGGGTATTCACCCCTTTAAAGCCCCCCAGAGCCGAAGCCGTAACGATGATGAGCAGCTTTGTGAACACCCCTGCGGCGGAAAATATCCTGACAGTCGCCGCCCCGATGATAAGAACGGCGCAGAATACGGCAATGCCGCAGAAAAAGCCCGTTGCAAGGCCGTTTCTCCTTCGTCTGTTCGCCGCGCAGAAGGAACAGGCAAAGCAGCCTGCCGCCAGCGCAACGCCCGACATTCCCCTGACCGCGCTGTCCGAAAGGTCGCCGTAAACTGCCGCCGCCGAAAGCAGGGCGGCGGCAATAGTCAGCGCTCCTACACCCGAAAGCAGGGAAAGCCCTGCGGTAATAAGTCTGTCCCTCCGCCTTGCCGATTTTTTCGATCTTCTCATACGCCGCCCCCTGCATTTTTTACAGATATATGCAGGGGGCGGAAAAATTATGCCTCAAATATCCTGCCCGAGA
Source organism: Huintestinicola sp. (assembly GCF_051882455.1). Taxonomy (NCBI): domain Bacteria; kingdom Bacillati; phylum Bacillota; class Clostridia; order Eubacteriales; family Oscillospiraceae; genus Huintestinicola; species Huintestinicola sp. The sequence continues at coordinate 20,560 of NZ_JBJERV010000004.1, forward strand.
AGGGCGCCAGGGGCACATTGAAGCTGTTTGTCTCATTGTCCGGGTCAATTATTACATCTGGCTCAACGGGGGTGCTGCCGCTGTAGATGGTGCTGTCCGAATTTATAAGCTCTCGCAGCCGCTTGAAGCCCTCCGCAGGAATGACCGCCTTCTGCTCCTTGTCAGACAGATTGAGCAGGATAACTGTAGTCTCCCCCTCTGCGCAGCGCTTGTATGCGAATACGGAGGTCTCGCTTTCATCGGCAAGTATCCATTTGAAGCAGTCGGGATTGTATTCGCCGCTGTACAGTGAGACGCGGCTGTCATATAGCCTTGAAAGGTCGGTAATATATCGCCTGAAGGAGTCGTGCATGGGATATTTGAGAAGCTCCCAGTCCTGCTCTCTCGTTTCGTCCCATTCGCGAAACTGTGCAAATTCTCCGCCCATAAAGTTGAGTTTCTTTCCCGGGTGGGAGTACATATACATATAAAACGCCCTTGCCTGCGGGAATTTCACATCATAATCCCCCCACATTTTCTGAATGACGGTGGCTTTGCCGTGAACGTTCTCGTCATGGGATATGGGCAGGAGATACAGCTCATTGTAGTAATACATCATTGAAAAGGTTATCTTTCCGTGATGGTATTTTCGCTCCTCGGGGGGCGTGCGGAAATAATCGAAGGTATCGTTCATCCACCCTAAGTCCCACTTGTAGTCAAAGCCCAGACCGCCGTAATTTACAGGAGCGGTTATCTTCGGGAAGGAAGTGGAGTCCTCGGCAATGAGCATTGCCGTGGGGTGGAGCCTGTGAAGCCCCTCGTTCATCTTCTTTAAAAATTCCACCGTACAGCCGTTTACGCCCCTTGAAGGGTCTCCCTGCCAGTAAATGGCGCGGCTGATGGCGTCCATTCTCAGCCCGTCAAAGTGATATACGGACAGCCAGTAGTTTGCGGCGGACTGCAAAAAGCAGCAGACCTCCCGCCTTGAATGGATAAAATTGTAGGTACCCCATTCGCTGTTGCCCACCGAGCCGTTGGGATATTCGTAAAGACAGGTGCCGTCATATTTCGCCAGAGCGTAATCGTCAATGGCAAAATGAACGGGAACAAAGTCCATTATAACGCCGATGCCGCTGTTGTGGCACTTGTCGATAAGCTCCATAAGCTGCGCGGGAGTGCCGTATCTTGAGGTGGGCGCAAAAAATCCCGTATTCTGATAGCCCCAGGAGCAGTCCGCAGGGTGCTCGCTCAGAGGCATAAACTCGATGTGAGTGTAGCCGTGCTCCTTTGCATAGGAAATAAGCCTGTCCGCAATTTCCGAATATGTAAACCAGCCGTTTTCATTATCGGGATTTCTGAGCCACGAGCCGAGATGCACCTCGTATATGTTCATGGGCGTATCATAGTTCTTTGACCGCTTCTGCATCCACTTTATATCGGTGAACTTATAGTCCATAAGGTCGGTTATGATGGACGAAAAGGCGGGGCGAAGCTCCATTGCAAAGCCGTAGGGGTCGCAGTGCTCCTTTCTGCCGCTTGAGGAGTAGATGACATATTTGTACATCATACCCTTGCGCGCGTCGGGAGAGTGGTAGGAATACACCTGCCCGTTTTTCTGCATCAGCTCCTCCTTCCAGCCGTTCCATTCGCCAATGATAGAGACTCTTACAGCCGAGGGCGCAAAGGTGCGGAAGACCGTTCCCGTATAATCGGGGTGAGCGCCGAAGAAATCGTATGCGTCAAAGACGTTTCCCATAAAAAATTCGTGCATATCCATAATGGAATATCTCCTTTTATTTATTCATCGGGACAAGTGCCGCCGTCATTTTCAAAAACGCTTTCGGAAGTCCTGACAAAGAGACTCAGAGAGTCGATAAGCTTTATTGTATTGTCCCGTCCCATTGCGGTCACAAGCATATCGAGCCTCGTTTCAAGCGCCTCCGAGCGGCTCACGATATACCTGCTGCCGCTTTCGGTAATGCTCACAAGCACACGCCGCCTGTCAAGCTCGTCCGTCCTTCGTGTAATATACCCTTTTTTCTCAAGGGAGCGCAGTATCCCCGCAATTCTCCCCCCCGTCATTTCCAAGGAAGAAGCCAGCTGCCCCGGGAGAAGCTCTCCGCCCTCCAGGCATATGTATGACAGTACCTTCATCTCCCCCCGAAGAAACTCTTCAAAGCCAAGAGGAGACCTGCTGAAATACAGCTCTTTGAGCTGTTCAAACAGCTTTGCGACAAGTACACTGTTATTCTCATCCACCCGGAACACCTCCCAAAAAGTTAACAGAGTAAATATTTAATACTGTTAAATATTCTAAGCAAATTATACCATATTATTTTCTATGTGTCAATAATTTTTGTGAATTTTTCTGCGTATAAAAAAATTTTTGATATGTTAAAAATACGGAAAAGAAATGATATAAAATTTTCTTGCATTTTTTTGCGGAATATAGTATAATAGTGATAAGTTTTGAATTTCGGAAGGTTTTGCCTTTCAAGGAAAGGATTGAAGCAAATTTATGGAAATGCAGATGGATTGGAGCTATGTGGGCGCTGTTGTTATTTCGGGTCTTGTCATAGTTTTCGTAGCCCTTATCCTGCTCATCGCCGCTGTGTGGATAATGGGAAAGCTCTTCACCGCTTTAAAGTCGGGCAAATCCGATAAGGGCGGCAAGACTGTTGAGACTGCTCCCGCACCTCAGCTGAAAAAGGAGCCTGCTCCCATTTCGCAGGACGCGGAGGACGACAGCGAGATAATCGCAGTCATCGCCGCAGCAGTTGCAGCAATGAGCGAGGAAATGGGTCAGCCCCTCAGAATACGCAGCATTAAGCGCGCAGGCGGTGTGGGCACAGGCAACTCCTGGGCAAGAGCCGCTCGCAGCGAAAACACCCGTGCATTTTAAAAGGAAAGGAAAGTTCCTATGATATCAATTTTCTTAGACACGATAAAGGATCTGATAGCAAGCTCGGGTCTTGCCGCTCTCCAGTGGCAGAACGTGGTAATGATCCTTATCTCCTTCTTATTCATGTATCTTGCGATAAAGCACAAGTTCGAGCCATTGCTCCTGCTCCCTATCGCATTCGGTATGCTCCTTACAAACCTGCCCTGCACGGGAATGTATCACCCCGAGCTCTGGGTGCTTGATGAAGCGGGTCACGTTGATTTCGGCAATGTCATCACAAACGGCGGACTGCTGGATTACCTGTATATCGGCGTTAAGCTCCAGATATATCCCGCACTTATCTTCCTGGGCATCGGCTGTATGACGGACTTTGCTCCACTTATCGCAAATCCCAAGAGCTTCCTTCTCGGAGCTGCCGCACAGGCAGGTATCTTCCTCACCTTCATCGGTGCAGCCGCTCTTGGCTTCAGCGCTGTTGAAGCAGGCTCCATCGCTATCATCGGCGGTGCGGACGGTCCTACGGCAATTTACGTATCAAGCCAGCTTCTTAATGACAAGTGCAATGTAAGCACAGGAACGATCGCCCTTGCGGCATATACCTATATGGCACTCGTTCCCCTTATCCAGCCCCCCATCATGCGCCTCCTCACCACCGAAAAGGAGCGTAAGATAAAGATGGCGCAGCTCAGGACCGTTTCCAAGACAGAAAAGATAATCTTCCCCATTGCAGTTACAGTTATCATCGCTCTTCTGGTTCCCTCCGCAGCTCCTCTGGTAGGTATGCTCATGCTCGGAAACCTCTTCAAGGAGAGCGGCGTGGTTGACCGTCTCTGCAAGACCGCTCAGAATGAGCTTATGAACATTATTACCATCTTCCTCGGCATTTCCGTTGGCGCTACAACAGTTGCTCAGAATGTTATTTCCCTCGATTTCCTCAAGGTCATCGTTCTCGGCGTTATCGCATTCAGCGTCGGAACAGCTTCGGGCGTTCTCTTCGGAAAGCTTATGTGCCTCGTAACAGGCGGCAAGGTAAATCCCCTCATCGGTTCCGCAGGCGTTTCCGCCGTTCCTATGGCTGCAAGACAGTCTCAGAAGGTGGGCGCGGAGACAGACCCCACAAACTTCCTGCTCATGCACGCTATGGGTCCCAACGTTGCGGGAGTTATCGGTTCCGCAGTTGCCGCAGGCGTTCTGCTGAGCATTATCCCTCACTAAGCTTTATCAATTTAACAAGCTAAAAATAACTGCTTTCGTAGTATTGAAGCCGAAAGCAGTTATTTTATTTGTGCGGTTCGCCGCTCTGTGTGCCGCAGAGGTCCCTCTGAGCCGCTATGACCGCAAGGGTGTCACCCAGCTGAACGAAAGCGGCGGCTGCAACTGCAAGCTGGGCATTGTCGGGGATATCGGCGGCTATGGCAGCAGCTGCGGCGGTTATGGACACTATAAGCTCAGTGGAAGTCATACTCATTTACCTCCGAGTTTATCATATGACAAAACGGGTACAAATGTGAAAAAGGACTGCCGTACAGATAGTACAGCAGTCCCCGTAAAGATATCTTTTCAGTTAAATCAATTGTTGATAAGCTTGTCCTCGCCGTTCCAGCTGTAGAGCTTGCGGATCTCTTCGCCAACGACCTCGGAGGGGTGCTCAGCGTGGAGCTTGCGCATAGCCTTGAAGTGAACCTGTCTGCCTGCGGGAGACATATCAAGGAGGAATTCCTTAGCGAATGTACCGTCCTGAATATCGGAAAGAACCTTCTTCATAGCCTTCTTGGTTTCCTCTGTAACGATCTTGGGACCTGTTACATAGTCGCCGTACTCAGCTGTGTTGGAGATGGAGTATCTCATGCCTGCAAAACCGGACTGGTAGATAAGGTCAACGATGAGCTTCATCTCGTGGATGCACTCAAAGTAAGCGTTTCTGGGATCGTAGCCTGCCTCAACGAGGGTCTCGAAGCCTGCCTGCATAAGAGCGCAAACGCCGCCGCAGAGAACTGCCTGCTCACCGAAGAGGTCTGTCTCGGTCTCAGTTCTGAATGTAGTCTCGAGAACGCCTGCTCTTGCGCCGCCGATACCGAGAGCGTATGCAAGACCGATATCCTGAGCGTCGCCTGTAGCGTCCTGCTCAACAGCGATAAGACAAGGAACACCCTTGCCTGCCTGGTATTCGCTTCTTACGGTGTGACCGGGGCCCTTGGGAGCGATCATAATAACGTTAACGTCCTTGGGGGGAACGATGCAGCCGAAGTGAATGTTGAAGCCGTGTGCGAAAGCAAGAGTCTTGCCTGCGGTGAGGTAAGGAGCGATATCGGAAGCATAAACGTCAGCCTGCTTCTCGTCGGGAATGAGGATCATAATAACATCAGCCATCTTAGCAGCTTCGCTTACGGAAACTACCTTGAGACCCTGAGATTCAGCCTTAGCCTTGCTCTTGGAGCCCTCGTAAAGACCTACAACAACGTTAACGCCGCTGTCCTTGAGGTTAAGAGCGTGAGCATGACCCTGAGAACCGTAACCGATGATAGCAACGGTCTTGCCGTCGAGTCTGCCGAGATCGCAGTCAGACTGATAGAAAATTTTAGCCATTTTAAATTCCTCCTATAGAATATTATGGATAAATTAAGTATATTTCAAGGCACATAGCCTTAAAAGCTTGGTTACTTGATGGTAACGCTGCCCTTCTGGATAGCGATAACGCCTGTGCGGACAATTTCCTTTATGCCGTAGCCCTCGAGAAGGTCGTGCATTCTCTTCAGATGAACGGTGGAGTCGGAGATCTCGATGGTAAGGGTATTGGAGGTCATATCAATGATCTTTGCGCCCATTATCTCGCAGATGGTGAGTATCTCGCTTCTCTGAGCGGGAGTTGCATTCACCTTGATAAGCTGAAGCTCTCTTGCAAGAAGCTCATCGGGAGCAAGGGTGCGTACCTTCATTGTGTCCACAAGCTTGTTGAGCTGCTTTTCGATCTGCTGAGCGGTGTGCTCGTCGCCGTCGGCAACTATGGTAATTCTGGAGATAGCAGGGTCGTCTGTCTCCCCCACAGCAAGGCTGTCGATGTTGAAGCCTCTGCGTGAAAACAGTCCCGACACACGGGAGAGAACGCCTGCGTGATTTTCAACGAGAACGGAAATTGTGTGTTTCATATATGTATCTATCCTTTCAGAAATATCAGAGTGTGGACTCAAGGCTGTAAACGTCGCATTCAAGGAGATAGGGCTTGTCCGAGGAAGCCAGCTTTTCAATCTTTTCCTCAGCCTCAGCCATTGTGGAAACTCTCTCGGACTCAATGCCGTATGCACGGGCAAGAGCAACAAAATCGGGGCTTCCGTCAAGGCTTACCGCGATCTGTCTGTCGCCGTAGCCCTTAGTCTGGAGCTCTCTTACCATACCAAGGTAATTATTGCGCATAACGATTATCTTGACGGCAATTTTCTCCTGCATAATGGTGGCAAGCTCCATCATCTGCATCTGGAAGGAGCCGTCGCCGCAAACCGCAACCACCTGTCTTTCGGGAGCAGCCATCTTTGCGCCTATCGCGCAGGGAACGGAGTAGCCCATTGTGCCCATTCCGCCCGAGGTCATAAATCTGCCGCCCTCTTTTATGCCGTAGTTGTTGCAGCACCATATCTGGTTCTGTCCCACATCGGCAACGCAAACGGTGTCCGCAGGCATTCTGTCGGAAAGCTTTCTCAGGAACACCTTGGGATTGATAAACCCCTCTGTTTCCTCATTTTCGGGAACATCGTTCTTGATTTCCGCAAGCTCGGAGAGCCATTCATCGTGGCTTACCTCGCCAATCTTTTCGGCAAGCTCTGAAAGTATCGTCTTGCAGTCGCCTACAAGAGGGATATCAACGGGAATGTTCTTGCCTATTTCCGCAGGGTCTATATCAATATGGATTATCTGCTTGTTTTCCGCAAGGAAGGTGGGGGATTTTACCGCTCTGTCGCCCACTCTTGCGCCTATGAGTATCATAGTGTCGCACTCGGTTACAGCACGGTTTGCAGACTTAACGCCGTGCATACCCAGCATGCCCAGATACAATGGGTGGTCGGTGGGGAAAAGGCTCAGTCCCATCATAGTGGAAACAGCGGGCACCTTTGCCTTCTCCGCAAATTCGATAAGCTCCTTCTCGGCGCCTGCCAGGAAAATTCCTCCGCCTGCGCAGATAAGGGGTCTTTTTGCATTTTCAACAGCCTCGCAGATCTTCTTTATCTGCATGGGATTGCCCTTGACGGTGGGCTTATATGTACGCATTGAAACGGTCTCGGGGTACTCGAAATCAATGAGCGTATTCTGTATATCAATGGGAACGTCGATAAGAACGGGACCCTTTCTGCCCGTGCCTGCGAGATAAAATGCCTCCTTGAATATACGGGGAAGCATTGAAGCGTCCTTGACAAGATAGCTGTGCTTAACAAAGGGCTGAGCGGCGCCTGTAATGTCCACTTCCTGGAAAACGTCGCAGCCTATCTGGTCTGTGGAGACCTGTCCTGTGATACAGATAAGGGGAACGCTGTCGGCATAGGCGGTAGCTATTGCTGTAAGGAGATTTGTGGCACCCGGTCCCGATGTGGCTATGCACACCGCAGGCTTGTTGGTTATCCTTGCGTATCCGCTTGCCTCGTGGCCTGCGTTTGCCTCGTGCCTTACCAGCACGTGATGTATATCTGAACGGTACAGTTCGTCATAAAAAGGACAAATTGCCGCGCCGGGATAGCCGAAGACGACCTTGACGCCCTCCGATCTAAGACATCTAACCATTGCTTCAGCAGCACGTATCATTCCTCTTCACGACCTTTCGGTAAATTTACGAATTTTGATCCGCATATAAATATATTATATTACAATCCTTTTTTTTCGTCAAGCATTATTGGAAATAAAATTCACCAAATAAATGATTTAACGGTTTGTTCACATAATCCTGCGGATATGTGGTATAATGAAATAGGTTCTTGTAACACCATATTTTCAATACAAAAATCAGTGAGATGAACTATGATAAAAAAACTTATACTTATTTTTTCGGCGGCGGCAGTATTCCTCTGCGGCTGCACTCAGATAACCGAAAACGAGGAGGACGAGGCTGTAATGGCGGACGTCTCTGTTTCCGAAGCCGCTCCCTATCCCGTTACGGTGGGGGGACTTACCTTCAACAGCTCACCCGAGACCGTGGGCTCCCTGTCCCCTGCGGTGACGGAAATGCTCTTTGAGCTGGGATACGGCGACAGGCTCATCTGCCGAAGCGACTACTGCTGCTATCCCGAAGAGGCGGAGAATATCCCTGCGGCAGGGTCTGCCGTTAACCCCGACATTGACGGGATAATAAAGCTCTCCCCCGCCCTGCTCATTACCCAGAGCCCTATCGCAAACAAGGACATCACCCGTCTTTCTCAGGCAGGGATATCGGTCCTCAGCATTCCCGCGCCCCGTTCCGCAGAGGAGCTGACCGAGAATTACCGCTCCCTTTCCCTGATATTTTCGGGCAGCCTTGAGGGCGAAGAAAGAGCCGACAAGGCAACGGAAGACCTGAGAGCGGCTCTCAGTGAAGCTAAAGGCTCCTGCGAGAGTCTTGTGTTTATAATGAATATCACCGATGACGGCTTTTCCGCAGCCACAGGCGACTCCTTTGCGGGAGACTTTGCAGCCCATTTCGGCAGGAATATCGCCGCGGGGAACACCTCTCTCACCCTTACCCCCGAGGAGCTTCTTGCCGCCGACCCACAGGTAATACTCCTTGCCCATCCCCTTGAATCATCGGATATCGACAGCGAGCTGTCCTCACAGCTTTCCGCATTTTCCGAGGGGCACGTTTTTGTGATAGACGCGTCACTCACCGAGCGCCCCACCGCCCGTCTTGCAGGGATAACGAGAAAAATTTCCGAGGCTGTCCGTGAAGATACGGGCGGCGCAGACTATGCGGAAATTCCCGGGACATCGGCTGAGACCGTCCCCGAAACTGCAGTGGTATCCGAACAGCTTTCGGAAGATGTTAATGAATGATTAAATCCTCATATCGGCATATTTCACATATTAGGCAAATCCCTCTCATGAAAAATTATCTATTTTTTCGTGAGAGGGATCATTTTGTGATTTTTCGGAGAATTTTTTTGTGTGCAAAGTCAAAAATACAACTATATACCTATTATAAATAGTACAGTCTGCACATTTCAGGAAATTTGTTACCAAAAAATGCAGGGATTGATTTTTTTATCCTATGGGAGTAATATGATATACGGAAAATTTTTATGGGAGGATACTTATTATGTCAGAAAGATCCATTCAGCGCACCGCAGGGAACAAAAAGCTTTATTCCCTTGTTATCGTGGGACTTATGGCGGCGCTCGTTTATGCGGGAAACTATTTGCAGATAAAGATACCCAACGGCACACTGGTCACAAGAATACATCTGGGAAATTCCATGTGCCTGCTGGCAGGTCTCTTGTTCGGCAGACTTAAAGGCGGTCTTGCATCGGGTATCGGCGCAGTTGCAGGACAGCTTGTGTACATCGTTCTCTACCTTCTCAAGACCTTTATCAGTCAGCTCCTTCTGGGTGAGCCTGCATCTGTAGCACTGAAGCTCACAAGCGTTAATGCCATAACATCGACCATCAACGGCGTTCTTGCCTGCGTTATCGCAATTCCCCTTTACTTTGCCCTCTCAAAGGCTCTGTCTCATACAGGCATTGCCTCCTTTATCACCGAAAAGGAAGAAAGCAAGGGCTGGCTCAATCCCCTTACCGCATTGCTTACCGCATTTGCAGTCGTTGTCACCGCTCTTTACACCATCAACCTCGCAAACACCCACAAGCTCGAAAAGAAGCAGGCTGAAAAGGAAGCGGCTTATGCGGCTCAGATAGACGATCTTCAGTATCAGATAGATTACCTTAAATCTTATCTTGATGTGGAGATACCCGAAAGGGAAGAACCTCAGGAAACCGAATGATCTATATACATTAAAACGGCTGAACCGAAGAAGGCTCAGCCGTTTTTATTTTACAGATCCACATTTATGCTCAGCACTTTTTTATCGTTATCAAGTGCCACCGTCATAAATTCCTCTCCGCTTTCCCTGTCGCTGTAAGCGTATATCGTCCGCACTTTTCCGACCTCCGTTATATTATCGGGGTCACCGAAGGCTTTGACAACATCGTCAGCAGACGCATTTTTCTTTATGCCGTTTACGGAAAATTCTTCTCCGTAAAACATTATTTTTGTCATGGGATCGTCTGCGGTTATCTGAGAGTATTCCTTGCCGAACTCCACCTCTGCATAGGTCGTTCCAATCCATACGGCGCTTGAATCCGAAGCGTCCTCCAGAAAATACGCTCTTTCATTTTCGTCCTCGCCGCTCCACATAATATCGGTCAGGCTTACTCCTGCACCCAGACTTCTGAGCGTAAGAGGATACTCAAGCTGATTGCCGCCTATGTAGGATACGCTCATTATTTTCTCCGCCGTCCAGCCGTCCTCGGGCGGAGCAACAGTTTTTTGCTGCTCGGTCGGAACGATGTCCTTGACAGGTGGTATCTGTGCGCAGGCTGTAAAGCAAACAGCGGCAAGGAGCAGAGGGATAAGCTTATGTATTTTCATATTCTCTCCCCCTTATTCTCCTCTGATAGGCGCAGGCTTGACGCTTGCCCGACGTACAAACAGCCATGCGATAACTCCGAATACTGCGGCAAATACAAACATCATGACCGCACCCTGAACGCAGTTTCCTGCCATACTTCCGTTTACATGAGCCATTCCCAGAAGCCTTCCCAAGCCGTCAAAGAATTGGTTGAGTATCTCGTCAATGTCGATTCCCCGCTCTTCAAGCATCATATTTGAGAATGGATATCCGAAGAAGCAGATCACCATAAGTATTACCGAAAAGATCACATTGCCCTTTCTGGGGAGCCTGTAATAAATTGAGGAGAATGCCATTCCCACAGCGGCGAAGAGGAAGCAGAAGAATGTGATCATTACGAATAATCTTATTCTGACAACAAATGCGTTTTCGCCGTAAAACATATAAAGTCTTCTTTCGCCGTATAATATTTCAAGAAGGAAAACATCGCCGCTGCCGTCGCCGCAAATGAGATTGACGAGCGGTGAGATGACCGAGACTGCCGCCGAGCAAATTGCCGAGCTTGTGAAATATGACGCCATTGATGCAATAAGCGTGGTAGTTCTGGAAACACCGTTTGCGGCTCCTGCGTTCATAAATTCGGGTATGTAGATACAGCCGTAAAGGAAGAACATAAATGCCTCAAGAGCGTCAAGACAGAATATTCCTCCGTTCTCAAAGGTAAATTCACCGTCAAAGCTGTAATTCACAAGTCCCACCGTAAAAAGCATTACCGCAACTGCCGAAGCAATGGATATCAGCGGGGGAAGGATTATCCTGCGGAGCTGATATTTATATGATGAAATAAAGCCTTGCTTTGTCATATATGACCTTCCTTTCATTATGAATTTGTAAGATGGATAAACAGGGACTGGAGACTGAGAGGCTGTACATCAAGCTCCGGAGGGATATCCGCCTGAGTGCGGTCGCCCTTTATGTATGCGGTCTTGAGACCTCCGAGAGTTTCCTCGTTCATAACATCTTTTCCCTTAACATATTCGTCCACAAGGCTTGCCCTGCCGGAAACACTGTAGCCCATTGAGCGGATGGCCTCCGAGTCCTCGTCAAGAAGGAGCCTGCCGTCCTTTATGACCACGGCTCTTTCTATAAGTCCTGCGGCTTCCTCGATAAGATGGGTGGATATTACAAAGGTAGCGGGACGGGAGTTGTATTTTTCAATAAGCTGCCTGTAGAACATATCGCGGTGATTTGCGTCAAGTCCCAGAACAGGCTCATCGAGGAAAACCACCTGTGCGTTGCAGGCAAGAGCGTTTATTATCTTTGCAATGGAACGGTAGCCTGTGGAGAGCTTCTGGAGCTTTGCCTTTGTGTTGAGCTTATACTCCTGGCTGAGTTTCAGCGCATACTCCATATCATACTCGGGATAAAAGCAGGCAGCCGCCTTGAACATATCCGTTACCTTGAGAGAAGGAGCATAAAGAAGCTGCTCGCTCATCATATGGAGCTTGCCGAGAGCCTTGTCATTTTCACGGTTTGGGGCTCCGTCAATGAGTATCTCGCCGCTGTCCGCAAAGATACGGTTGTCTATTATATTCATCAGGGTGGATTTTCCTGCGCCGTTTCTGCCGAGAAGTCCGTAAATGCAGTTTTCCTTTAAGGTCAGGGTAACATCGCTCAGCGCCTGATTTTTACCGAAGCTTTTGGAAATATTCTTTATCTCGATAACGCTCATTTATCATCACTGCCTTTCTCTATCATATCGACTATCTCGCTTTTGGTGATGTGGAGCTTTTCCGCCTCGCTGAGAAGTGTCTTTACGAACTTTTCGAAAAATTCCTGCTTTCTTTCGCTGCGGAGCTTATCCTCCGCGCCCTTGCACACAAACATACCCAGACCCCTTTTCTTGTAGATTATCCCTTTGTCAACTAAAATGTTTACTCCCTTCAGCGCAGTTGCGGGATTTATTTTGTACTGCGCCGAAATGTCGGTGGTAGAGGGGATCTGCGACTCCTCGGGAAATGTTCCCGAAAGGATATTTTCCTCTATCCACTCCGCCATCTGCACATAGATAGGCTTGTCGCCGTCCAGATCAAGATACATTCAGGCACCTCCTTAGATAATTGGTTAATTACTTATGTAACTAACTATAACACTGATGTGTCCCAATGTCAATAGCCTTTCACAATATTTGACGATATGCACAATAGGCAGATGCATAATTTATAAATATTCAACAATCGCTCCTTAAATCATTCGCTAATTGACCGCCGTAAATAAACAGGCATACCTATGCTCCGAAAATTTTTTTGGCATATCATCGGGAATTATTACGATTTTTTCTTGACAAACTTATTTTTATATGATATAATGTCAAAGTGGATATATCGTACTTTAAAGCAGTAAATTATTTCTGCGGTAGATATACATAAATTTTTGTCCGCCCCTTACAAGCGGAAAATATAAAGGAGTTTGTTTTTTGTTATGATGAATATGGATTTCGTCAGAAAGCTGCCTATCCCTCAGGATATAAAGGCGCAGTTCCCCATTCCCGAAGAGGTAAAAAAGGTCAAGGCTGAGCGCGACGCGGAGATAGCCGATGTATTTACGGGCAAATCGGATAAGTTCCTGCTCATAATCGGTCCCTGCTCCGCCGACAGAGAGGACAGCGTTCTCGATTACGTAAACCGCCTTGCAAAGGTACAGGACAAGGTCAAGGACAAGATAATCATTATCCCCAGAATTTACACCAACAAGCCCCGTACCACAGGTCAGGGCTACAAGGGCATGGTACACCAGCCCGACCCCACAAAGTCCGAGGATATGCTTGAGGGTCTTATCGCCATCAGAAAGCTCCACACAAGAGCACTTACCGAAACAGGTCTTGCCTGCGCAGATGAAATGCTCTACCCCGAAAATCACAGATATCTTTCGGATATCCTTTCTTATGTTGCGGTAGGCGCGCGTTCCGTTGAGAACCAGCAGCACCGCCTTACCGCCAGCGGTCTTATGATACCCGTTGGTATGAAGAATCCCACCAGCGGCGACTATTCAGTTATGCTCAACTCCATCATCGCCGCTCAGTCACAGCACACCTTCCTCTACAGAGGCTGGGAAGCGCGCAGCAAGGGCAATCCCCTTACCCACGCCATTCTCAGAGGCTATGTGGACAAGCACGGCAACTCTCACCCCAACTACCACTATGAGGACCTTGTGCGTCTTTACGATATGTACAGCGCCAAGAACCTTGAAAATATGGCTGTTATCATCGACGCGAACCACGCAAACTCGGGCAAGCAGTACCTTGAGCAGATCAGGATATGCAACGAAGTCCTCCACAGCTGCCGCCACAACAGCGATATCCGCAGCATAGTAAAGGGCTTTATGATAGAGAGCTACATCGAGGACGGCTGCCAGAAGGTGGAAGAAGGCACCTACGGCAAGTCCATCACCGACCCCTGCCTGGGCTGGGAAAAGTCGGAAAAGCTTATTTACAATATTGCCGATCAGCTTTGATATGACAATATGAATAATCCCTGCGCCCTGTCCCCCAAAAAACGGACAGGGCGTCCTGTTTGTGAATTTTTGAAAACGTTTAATGATATATGTTGACTAACAGGCGGTACTTTATTTGTTGAAAATATAGAAAATTGTATACATTATACAATTTTACTTGAAATGCATTACCATATATGTTATAATTAACATATAAACTTTACGCAGGCGGTGATAAAATGAACGTCGCAAATGAAAATGGAAACTATATGGAAGCAATAAAAAATATTTTCAGAAATGACGTGGAGACCGCTCATTTCCTCTGGAAATGCCGGGAGAACACCGTTGTGTATATGGGCGGCAGGCATATCATCGGCAATGATGCGGAAGATCCCTATGAATATATCTGCCGGCACGGGCTTATCGCGCCCGAGCATCTTCCTGTGTTCGATGTTTTCCGCGCAAGCGTGAAGGAAGGCATTTCCTCGGGTATAGAACACGGCGAGCTGCCTCTGGACGTTAAAATGCGCTTTGATGAGAATGATGAATTTCGCTTCTGTCATATATATAACCTTTTCCTCAGAGACGAAAAGGGCAGGATAAACGAAGTCCTTGTCAATATCCGTCCCTTTACCAAAAAGGAGGACTTTGACAGGCAGATCCTGGACAGCTTCTCATCGGATAAAAACCCCGGTATATACGGCAAAATAGTTGCCGATCTATTAAAAAACAATCCGGACAGAAATATCGCATTTATACAGTTTGATGTTGAACGGTTCAAGCTCATAAACCAGACCTACGGCAATGAAACAGGCGACGAGCTGATAAAATTTTTCAATGATTCCATGCACGTTATCTGCACCCCCGAGCAGCCCTTCTGCCGCCTTACGGCAGACGTATTTATGGTCGTGATGTGCTTTAACGAAAAGCAGGAGATACTTGATTTTATCCACCGTATCGAAAGCAGGCTCAGCGGCTACAATGGAATGGATTACCGCTTTATTTTCGGTGTTTCCATTGTAGATGACAGGAGCAGGCACACAAGATATTACGGCGACCTTGCAGCAATGGCAAGGCAGTCTATAAAGGGCAATGCGCTTCAGAATATATGCTTCTACGAGGAGCGGATGATGAGCGATATCCGCCATAAGCAGATAATCGAGGAGGATATGCACAAGGCTGTCGCAAACGATGAATTTGCAATGTATCTCCAGCCGAAATACTGCATTTCCACCGGCAGGATAATCGGCGCAGAAGCGCTGGCAAGATGGATACACCCCCAGAAGGGTCTTATCTCCCCTGCCGAATTTGTTCCCGTATTTGAGAAAAACGGCTTTATCGTCAAGCTTGACAGGATAATCTGGGAAAAGGCGTGCCGCAAGATAAGAGACTGGATAGACAAGGGCGTTGAGCCTGTGCCTATCTCGGTGAACATTTCCCGTGAATACTTAAACGGTGACGAGTCCATAAAGGTCCTCAAGGAGCTTGTGGCAAAGTACGATATCCCCATTGAGCTTCTGGAGCTTGAGATAACCGAATCGGTAGACTCGGACGGCGTGGAGAGCATCGTCAAGCAGTTCAAGGACAACGGCTTCACAATGCTTATGGACGATTTCGGTTCGGGCTACTCCTCCCTCAATATGCTCAAGACCACTCAGTTTGACGTTTTGAAGATAGACAGAGGCTTCCTTTCGGAATTTATGGAGTCCGACAGGGGGAGGAAGATCATTTCCCACACCATTTCAATGTCGAGAGATATCGGTCTTGATATTATTGCAGAAGGCGTTGAGACGGGAGATCAGGCAAAGTTTCTCTATGAATGCGGCTGCAATGCTGCTCAGGGCTTTTACTATTCAAAGCCCGTTCCCTGCGATGTTTTTGACAGCATTTTTATAAAATCATCAAAGTGAAATAAAAGCAAGTCCGAAGCCTGTTGCGGACTTGCTTTTTTTGTATATCCGAAAAAAAGTGACAAATGTCACTCCGATAATTACAAACGGCATATTGCTCCGACCCGGAAAATAATGGTATAATTTGACTAATACTAATAACCAATTAACCTATGGACAAAATACGGCGGCTATAATACGCCAACTCTGCGTCAAACTCCCTTGCCGGGCGACAGCCCGCCTGCGGTCGTTTTCCTTGATTTGTCGTATTCTATCCACCGTCTTTATCCATAGAACAATTGGTTATTAGTATAAGCTAAATACGGAGGCGGTCTTATGGTATATCTGTTTATCATAGCATGGATATTGTCACCCATCGTGCTTATCCCTCTCACAATAATAAGCAGCAAAAGAAAATCAAAGCTTGAAAGCTTTATTACCGAGCTTTACAACAGCGGCAGGATAAGCTGCTCGGAATACGTGGACCTGAGCGTCAAAAAAGAAGCTCCCGTTTCTTCACTGAAAACCGCTTCGGAAAGCGCTCCCGTTTTTTCCGACAGTCATGAACACAGCAAAGCTCCCGCTAAGCCTGTCACTGCGGCTGACGTACATAGGGAAGCGCCGTCTCCCGATACGGTCATCACGCCCGTAAAGCAGCCTGCACCCGCAGAGCCTGCACGTCCTGTGCTCGCAGACGAAGGGACTGCAAATACCCTCAGGCAGCCGAGACCCGCTGTACATAATGCTCCCGAAAAAAGCAGTGCCGCTCCCGTACAGCCTGCAAAGCCTGTTTTCAGAGACGAGGAAACGGCAAAAGCAGTCAGACAGCCTTCTCCCCTCAAGGCTGCCCCCGCCCAAAAGCGCGATACAAACAAGCGTGCAGGCGCAATGTCCGTACTTATGACCATTGGCGTTATTTTCGTAATACTTGCAGGACTGGTTTTCTCCACAGCCGTATGGGTAAATCTGGGCAAGCTTGGCAGGACCTGCGCTGTGGGAATAATAACCGCTCTGTTTTTCGGCATCAGCGCATTTGCACATAAAAAGCTAAAGCTCGAAAGCACAGCCTTTGCATTCTTCAATCTCGGCACATTCTTCTCTGCGATAACTCTGCTGACCGCAGGATATTTCGGACTGTTCGGAAGCTATCTTTCCGTAACGGGCGGCGGAGATCTCATACTTTTCTCCCTCGCCGCACTTATCATCTGCCTTCTGTCCGCAAGAGGACGGAGCATTTTCAACAAGCTCTCCGCTGCATATATATCCGTTTCGGGCGGTGCATTGTCCGCAGTTCTGCTTCTAATTCATATATCCGACGAAAAGGGAATGTTCGCACTTCTTATGGCACTTCTGACCCTTGCGGTAAATACGATCGTTTACACTCTTGATATCAGAATATCCGACAAATGGGAAAAGCCCGTGAAAGCGGTTTCCGCTGTGCTTTATGCCGTGGCTCTCATAAGCGGCGCTGCTTCTATGTTTACAAATTCCGCATTGGCATATGCCTGTGCCGGACTGTATGCTCTCCGCTCTGTCATCGCAGCAGTTATGGGCTTTAAGGGTCATCGCATATACAAAAGCCGTTTCCCTGCCGCAGTCTCCCTTCTTTCGGGAATATTCTTCTCTGTAGCTTTGATGTGGCAGCTTTCGGACAGCCTTCAGGTTTTCGCACTGATACTTACAATATCCGCGCTCCTTTTCATCGGCGGCTTCTTTACGCTTAATGTAAATATCCCCGATGAATGGGAGGGCTCTGTGAAATTCTCCGCACTTTTGCTCTATGCAACAGGGCTCATATCCTCCTTCACCGCACTCGGCAGAAGCTTTGGCGAATGGAACTTCGTATGCTTTGCGGTCGCAGGACTGTACATAGTCAACTCCTTTGCAGTGGGAATTATGGCGGTTTACGGACATAACGTGTACGAAAAAGCCTCCTCCGCATTTGTCTCGATGTTTACGGGCATGGCATTCACGGTAATGCTTGTTGCTGAGATATCCGCAAGCGCCGCAGCCGCCGCTTTGATTCTTACGGTGCTTTTCCTCGTGCTTGTAAATGCAGTCTACTCCGTTTCCGCAAGGCTTCCCGAGGGCTGGAAAGGCGCTGTGGATATTGCTTCATCGGTCCTCGGACTTATAAGCTCCATATGCTCGATATTCGTGCTTGGAGAAAATTTCGGACAATGGGACGCCGCCTGCTTTATCATTGCAGCCCTTTACATCATTCAGAGCGCCGCCGTCACCATTATGGCATACAAGGGACACCACATTTACGGCAAAACGGTTTTCGGCGTGCTGTCACAGCTTACGGGCATTGCCTTTGCTCTTATCACCCTTTCCGAGCTTGCGGCAAATGAATTGCAGTTTGCTCTCTTCCTGACCCTATTCGCTGTGATCTACCTGAACCTTGTCTATACATTCAGCCTTAAAAAGCCCGATGGCTGGATAATTCCCCTTGACCTCTCCGCAGCTGTCCTTTTCATTCCGAGCGTATTGTACTCGGGCTGTCAGATGATAAATTCCTTCGGCAATTGGTCTTACGAGTGCTATGCAATAGCTGCCCTTTACATCATTCAGAGCGCCGCCGTAACCATTATGGCATACAATGGACACCACATTTACGGCAAAACGGTTTTCGGCGTGCTGTCACAGCTTATGGGAATTGCCTTTGCTCTTATCACCCTTTCCGAGCTTTCGGCAAATGAATTGCAGTTTGCTCTCTTCCTGACCGTGTTCGCTGTGATTTATCTGAATTTTGTCTATACATTCAGCCTTAAAAAGCCCGATGGCTGGATAATTCCCCTTGACCTCTCCGCAGCTGTCCTTTTCATTCCGAGCGTATTGTACTCGGGCTGTCAGATGATAAATTCCTTCGGCAATTGGTCTTACGAATGCTATGCCTGCGCAGGAATATACATAGCTATGGCTATGGCTGTGACCGCAATGGCATATCTGGGACACAGCGAATATACAAAAGCGCGCTGGGCAGTATTCGCTCATATGACAGGACTTATTTTCACAGTCCTTCTCCTTGCCGAGCTTGCGCCAGGAGAAAAATGCCTGATACTATCTCTGGCGCTGCTTGCCGTACTTTTCACAGCCGCAGGAGATGTGACCTTCCTCAAGGCTCCCGAAAAATGGCTGCCCGCCGCAAAGGTATCGGAAATACTGCTGAACATCGCTGCCGCCATAGCTTCGGCAGGTATGCTCATAGCTGATAACACCGACTGGGATATTTACTGCATAGTCACTGCGGCTGTGTATATTCTGTACACCGCTGTGTGGGGAATACGCTTTAATAACAGCCTGCTGAAAGCGGCGGAATGTGTCATAAGCAGCTTTGCTATGTATAATGCTTACTGCCTTATTGATGACAAATTTACAAACGCTCCCCTTTTCATACTCGTTTGTATTCTCTTCGCTTCGGCGCTCATACATCATTTCGCAAAGCCCATCAGAACCGTATTTTCGGATATCTTCCTGCCTGCCGCTGTGATGATCTCTTCACTTTGTCAGACAGCTGATGAAGGTATTTTTGAAATTCTCGGCTTCGCACTTCTCCTCATTCTCCTGCTTATCAAGTCTGCCGAGAAGGATAACTCTTTGGCAAAGATATTCGGCATACTTCTCCCCCTCCCTGTGACGGGAATGGTATTTTCCGCAGCTTCGATGATCGGAAATACTTTGCCCTACTGCTTTGAATATGGGGTAAATGCCGCTGTGCTTGCGCTCATTGCCGCAGCACTTCTGATAACCAAAAAACGCTCGGGCGCAGTATTTTACTCCTTTGCAATCACCGCTTCCGTAATGGCGCTTATCGGCTTAGAAAGCTCCTCTATGGGAATACAGCTTCTTATCCTTGCTGTCACCGTTCTGCTCACGGGGCTTTTCGGAAGATCGGCAAATAACCTGCCCTCACTTCTCACAATGACAGGCTCGGCGATCGCCCTGGTAAATATCGCGAATATGGCAGAACCTATGGACAGCAGTGCCGTGCATATCCTTGCGGCAGTTACATTTTCGGCGGCTTGTCTTATCGCTTCAAGAATGTTCTTCTCCAAAAAGCTTTTGGAAAAGGAAGCGGAGCTCTTCCGCCTCGACACCTTCTGTACGGGTATGATCCTCAGCATCCCCATGCTTGACGTTCTGAGCGGCAATGCAAGTGTGTTCGCCGTGCTTACCCTCCTTGCCATATTTACCGCAAACCTTGCAAGGAAAGAGCAGCACGATGACCTGAACAAGGCATTTCTTACCGCAGGCTATGGTCTGTTTACCATCGCTCTTATAAACCGCCCCTTCCTTACCGTAAGCGACCCTCTTTTCTCCTTCAAAATAACCCTGGGACTTATCTGCATATTCGGCTTTGTGTTCTCGAAGATATGGAAAAAATATCCGAAGCTTTCGGAAAATTTCTCCGCGGCGGTTTACGGCATTTCCTTTATGTGCCTTATAATAGAGGCTCTTTCCCGTCAGAATTTGTTCAACACCCTTATCGTTCTCGGCGTTTCTCTGGTGATCCTTCTCTTCTCCTTTGTCCGAAAGAAAAAGCGCTGGTTCGCGGTTTCGTCGGTGGCACTCACGGGGCTTACTCTCTATATTTTCAGAGATTTCTTCCGAATGATAGACTGGTGGGTGTATCTGCTGGTCGTGGGGCTCCTGCTTATCGCCGTTGCCTCCGCAAATGAATACTTCATCAAAAAGGGCAGAGAGCTTAAAGAAAAGGCAGGAAGATTTTTCGAGGACTGGACATGGTAATTACACTGCATAGCTTGATTTTCGGGCGGATATGATATATAATTATACTGACACACAAAAACATCTGAAAGGAACTTACGGAAAATGAGCGAAGGTATGCTCTGTACCCTTACGGCTATGCTCCTTGCGGCGCTCGCCCTCATCTGCATATCTATGATATGGCTGATGGTAAAGGGCAGCCGCAGCAGGGTCACATTCAGCTTTGTGGGCTGTCAGTTTTCCCTGCTGCTGTGGATAATATCACAGTTTATAATAATACTGTCAGAAAGCGAAAGACAGCTGCTCATAGGCTATGACATCGGCAATCTGGGAATAAGCTTTATCGGCAGCTGCTGGCTGCTGTTTGCGGTGAGCTATATGGACAGGGAGCTTTCAAAGCCCCTTCTGTACGGCACTCTGGGCTTTTCCTCCCTTATATTCCTCGCCGCCGCCACAAATCCCCTGCACAGGCTTTATTATACCGAGCTTTCAATGCAGGGAGTAACTCACGGTCCCCTGTTTTTCGTGAGCCAGATATACATATACCTGTCAATGCTCTGCGGCATCGCACTTGTTTGCAGGCAGTGCTTCGAGAACAAGCAGCGTTCAAGGGGTCAGGCGGTGCTGCTCACCCTTGCCACGGCAATACCCCTGTCTATAAATCTGCTGACCCTTGTTAATGTGATAACCCTGGATTTTGCCCTTACTCCACTGTCCCTGGCGCTGTCAGCCATACTTGTGCTGCTTGCTACCTATCGCTATGGCTTTCTGAACGTTAATGACGTTGCCTTCGAGGACGCATTTAATATCATTGAGGAGGGCGTGATAGTTTTCAGCCGTCAGGGCAGGATAACCTACCTGAGCAGTGCGGCAGGGCGTATGCTGGATATTTCCGAAAAGACCGACCTTGACTCATTCATAAGCTATATATCAGACTTTTCGGAAAGCCCTCTGACAGAGGATTTCGACTATGCCGAGATAGAAAAGGACGGACTTCACCTGGGGATAAAGCATTACCACTGCCGTGACGATAAGGGAATTGCCGTTGCTCAGCTGGTGATAGTTTCGGACATATCAAGATACTATCAGCTTATCGAAAAAACAGACGAGCTTGCCGGAGCAAGGCAGAAGCTTGCAATTGAGCGTGAACGAAACAGGATAGCCCAGGAGGTCCACGACACCGCAGGACACACCTTTACCATGATAAGCTCCCTTGCAAAGCTTTCAAAGGTCAGACTTTCCGAAATGCCCGAGTCTCCGCAGCTTTCGGAGCTCAGAGGCTTTATGGACGAAACGGAATCCCTTGCGAGAGGCGGTCTTACACAGCTTCGCTGCTCCATAAACAATCTTCGTGAGGACAGCTTTATGACCACCGTGACCGCCGCTGTCAAGACTGTGACCGACGCTGTAAGGGATATTAAGACCGAGCTTTGCATACAGGGCACGGAGGACGGCAGATATGCCTTCTGCGTGCAGAATATTTACAGCAGCTTTCGTGAGCTGATAACCAACAGCGTAAGATACTCGGGCGCGGACAGGATAGATGTTATCGTGAAATTCCTTGACACGTCTCTTGAGCTTTATGTATTCGACAACGGCAGAGGCTGCAAAGAAATAACCGCCCATAACGGACTGAGAGGTATATCGGAAAGGACAGAGGAGCTGGGCGGCACTGCCCTTTTCAAATCGGGTGAGGGGATAGGCTTCTCGGCGGTGATAAAAATACCCGTTCCCGAAGCGCAGAAAGGAGCACAGTCATGATAAAGGTACTTATTGTCGATGATGTGGAGATACTGAGACGGGGGCTTGAAGCGGTTTTGTCTCAGGACAGCGGGATAAGTGTTGCGGGGCAGGCAGCCAACGGAAAGGAAGCTCTTGAAATGTGCATAAAGCGCTCCCCCGATGTGGTGCTCATGGATATGCGTATGCCCGAATATGACGGCGAATACGGCACAAGGCAGATAAAGACCCATTTCCCGAACATAAAGGTGCTTGTCCTCACCACCTTTGACGACAGCGAAACGGTGCAGAAGGCTGTTGCCTGCGGAGCGGACGGATATATCCTCAAGGAAATGGAGAATGAGAAGATAATAAACGCCGTAAAGACCGTTCACAGCGGCATAAATGTATTCGGCGCCAGCGTATTTTCCTCAATAAAGCAGACCATGCCCGCTCCTCAGACACGTACCGCAGGCTTTGAGCTTTCCGAAAGGGACAAAGAGCTGATGGCGCTTATCTGCGACGGCTGCGACAACAAGGAGATAGCGGCAAAGCTTTTTCTTGCGGAGGGTACGGTAAGAAACAACATCTCAAGACTGCTCGAAAAGCTGGGGCTTAAAGACCGCACTCAGCTGGCGGTCTTTGCGGTGAAAAATAATCTTGTATGAACATAAAAAGCAGATACTCCTTTATGGGAAAGTATCTGCTTTTTTTATTATTACTGCTCAAGTGCATCCTCGGGTGAAATGCCAAGGCCGTCAAGCCAGAGCTCCATATCTACAAGAGCATATGTACCTAAGCTGTCGGTCTCAGCCCATACAAGTCCATTCTGCTCATCATGATGAGTTTCCACGGGCAGGAGCATATTCATGTCTTCAAAATACATAAACACGTTAAGACGCCTGATGCCCTTAAATTCATCGGATACTTTTGTATATGTTCCGAGAGTGTTATCCTTCAGCCTGTCATTTATCTTGAAATATACCCTGAGCCTTTCCGTACCGCTCTCCTCACTGGATATCTCAGGCACGATACCGACGATAGATTCGCTGTCAAGATAGTTGGAATATCCGCTTTCCTGAACATACAGACTGTTTCTTACCAATGACGGCGCGGCGAGCTCAAGGGAAAGCTCATATTCTCCCGAGGCATTATTATTGAAAAAATACAGCGCTCCGTCGTCTGCATTTATCTTTGTCCAGGGGTATTGTCCGTGATATGCAGTTGTTGTTTCGGCAGGGGCAGTCTCGGTGAGCGGCGGCTCAGTGACCTCCGTTCCAAGCACGACCTCGGGGAAAAGCTTTTCATTCTCAAATCTGTAATACAGATAGGGCTTTCCTACTCCCGCTATCTCCCATTTTTCTCCTGCGCCGTCCTCCCATGGCGAACAGAACATCAGGGTGTTTATCTTATTGATATATCCCGCAGGATAATCAAAACAGACCGTTATCTCCTTTGTTTCCTTGCTGCCCACCCTTGCTTCGCCGTTATTTACGGGAGCATTTTCATTTCTGTCATATAAGCTGCCGAGAGCCATGCAGTCATCCTTGCCCTGCTTGTCGGACAGATTTATAAGTCCGCCCAGAGCGATCCCGCCGCTATATGTCGGAGATACGATATCAATATCGTTCTTGCTGTTGTTAGTAATGATAAGATCGGCAATTATTCTTTTCCTGTCATATTCATTCTCATAAACGCTGCTTGTACGCAGCTCATTTCCTTTTTTGTCAAGTGTTTTTATGTCGGATATCCTGAGTCTTATCTTGACCTTATCCTTTTTCAGCTCTGTTTCGTAATCCTCAAATCCCGCTGCAGCCGATGAAGTAAATGTTATCTCCTGCTTAGGCGTTCTTGAGCCGCTGCCTGCAATGGCAAATATTATGATAACAAGCGCCAGAACAATTCCGAAAAATATGGGCGTGAAGCTCTTTCTGTCGGTGATATCCTTTATCCTGCAAAGCAGGTCGGCTATGATATCGTCAACTTTTTCCTTGAAATTCATATTATTGTCGTTCATAAATTTATTCTCCTTTTATTCGCCCAGCTTTTCAAGCTTAAAGCTGTTTTTAGTCTCTAAATGGTCAGCCCAGATAGCAGCTGCGGCTCCGCCTGCGCCCGAAAGCATTATGAGGAACATATTCGTGTAATATGTTGAAAGAGATTCGCCTATCTCGAAGAGGAGCTTGGAATTTAATAAGTAAAAGGAAAACGGGAAATCAGCCGCATCTTCAACATCCTTGAACATATCCCAAAGGTCGATAGCCGTATCTACCCTGAATGCAAGATAGCTCATTATGACCGCGATAACGGTGCATATAACAGCTCCTGCCGCCGAAAGCTTGTGACCCAGCTTCTTGTAGCCGAGGATAGATACAAAGCCCATCACCAGACCGCCAAGCATGGAAACTCTTCCAAGCCTTCCGATAAGAAGTATCACCAGCACGCCTGCCAGAGAGCCGACCAGTCCGCCGATAACGCCCATCAGACGATTTTCAACTATCTCATCGTATTCGGTCTTTGCGCTGTTGAGCCCGGAAGCTGTTTCAGCAGCGTTTGCGGGAGTCAGGAAAAGATAACTTCCTTTATGGGAATAAATATCGGTCTGCCCCTCCTCGCCCCTGCCGCTGCAGTTGACATAGCCCGCGGAGGAAAGAGCCGCGGCAGATATTTCAGCGGTCTGCACAAGCTTTTGAATTACATCCGATGACTTGAATGTGACCTTCACATCAAAAGTATGAAAGAAATCTATTACATCATATGTAACTCCGTCGGGAAGCCCCGCGCCTGCAACAATGTCCCTGTCAGCAGCCATACCGTCCTTCTGTGCGTAGAAATACAGGCTGATGATATTTTTCGCTGAATTTGGCTCACAGGGCTTTATGAGCATTGTAAAGCCGCCGTACTGTCCGTAGCCCACTCCCCTTTTTTTGTCAAAGCTCAAGCCGAGAGAAGCCGCCGCCTTCCCGGCAATTTCATTATTTGATGCCATGATACATATACCCCTAACTTATTTTTATGACCCAAACTTTTGGTTATATAAATTATACCCTATTTTTCGCCAAAATGCAACATTTTATTACAGAAAAAAATTATTTTTGTAAATAGTTTTAAAAACCATTTGCAGCAAGGTGCATATAATGTCAAATAATACCAAGAAGGAAAATGACCGGGATAGTCGGGCTTAACGTTGTTAATGAGAAAAAAACGGTACCTCTCCTCCGCGGACGAGATACCGTTTTTTATTCCAAATTATTCCTTCACATATGCCATAATATCATCGTACACCGCACGATAGCCGTCCTCGTTGATGTGCATACCCTCTATGGTAAACTCAGCCCTGAGCCTGCCCTGCTCGTCCTTGAGGTTGCGGTTGATGTCTATGTAGCGCTGCCCGTGCTTTTCTGCCAGCTCTTTTACGCAGACATTGGCGGCGGTTATTTTCTCATTGGTCCGTATCCTGAGACATTCCTTCATCTCCTCGGCAGCCGCTTCATAATTTACGGGATAATATGCCATAAGATAAATTTTCACATGGGGAACGGCACTCTCGATAGCTGTGATCATCCTGTCATAGTTGTCCATAAGGCTGCTTATGGGAATAGTTGACCAGCTGAGGTCGTTGGTGCCGATATTGATAAATACCTTTGAGGGCATAAGATCAATGGCGCATACGTCTATGACTGCAAGAAGCTCGTCGGAAAGAAATCCGCCCACTCCGCGGTTATAGATGATCGTATCATCTCCGTGCTCTTTAAGCAGCTTGTTTATGGGAAACATCTCCATAAGGGACGACCCTGTGAAAACGGTCTGACCCTTTACGGCAGTCTTGTTTTCCTCTCTGTAGCGTTCAACCTTGATCTCCTTGTCGGTCATTTTTATTTTCCTCCCTATTGAATTTATATTGGTTATATGATATAATATATCAGGTATTACATAGCTTTGAAATTATATTAGCAGGTGATCTTTATATGGAGCTTTTGCAGATAAAATATTTTCGCGTTATCGCAGAGACAGAAAATATTTCAAAGGCGGCTGAGCAGCTATATATCGCCCAGCCCTCACTGAGCCAGACTCTGAAGCGGCTGGAGGACGAGCTTGGAGTCCCTCTTTTTGACAGGAAGGGCAGGAAGATAACTCTGAACAAAGCAGGCAGGGTCTTTCTGAAATACTGCGATGAAATAACCGCTTCGATTGAAAATGCCCGTCTTGAGCTTGAGGAATTAAAGGGGGAAGGGACATCCGACGTTAATATCTCAGTGCGCTCCGCTTCGCTGCTTATCCCCGAGATAATCAAGAAGATACGCGAAAAGGACAGCCGTATCATGCCCCATATCTTCCAGAGCGGCTGCGAGGACGCGGACCTGATGATATACTCGGATATTGCGGAGCACAGCGGCTCTTCGGAGCTGCTTATGAGAGAGCCCCTGGGCATTGTCCTGCCCGAGTCTCACCCTCTTGCCTGCAAATTCGAGATATGCCGCCGCGATCTCGGGCAATGCAGTTTTTTAAGTCTGAGCAGGGAATGCAGCCTATATCATATCATATCACATTTTTGCGAAAATGCAAATTTCCGTCCGAATATCTCTGCATATGTTGATTCTCCCGCGCTTATGCGTGAGCTGCTGAAAATGGATATGGGAGCCGCCTTTGTTCCGAAATTCACATGGGCAGACCTTTTCTGTGACGGTCTCGTATTCAGATATGTTTCCGATATGCCTATGGAGCGCTTTGTCCATCTGGCGGCAAATGAAAATAAATATGTCTCCGAAGCGGTAAAAAGCTGCCGCGATATCATTATGGGATATTTTGCAGAATACGCTCGGAAATTCCGATAACAAGCGGCATTGTCAGGACGCACAGAAGGGTGCTCAGCACTGTCTCGCGTACAGCTCTTTTGTGATCTCCCCCGTATATCTGCGCATAGACTGCCACGTTTGAGCCCACAGGCGCCGCCGCAAGAATTATCACCGTAAGCCTCATAGTATCATCGCCAAAAGGCAGCACCGCAAGCATAACAGCCGTCAGCAGCGGGATAACAAGCAGTCTTGCAGCGGAAACAGCATAGCCCTTCTTATCGGTAAATATCTCCCCGATGGGCACCTGCGCAAGATAAGTTCCCACTGTAAGCATTGATATGGGAGCATTCATCTGCGAGATAGTCCCGAGGATATCCGATATGAAAGCAGGCAGCCTTACGGGCAGGAAAAATAAAATAACGCCGATGAAAAAGCTTATGATAACGGGATTTAAGAGAATTTTTTTTGCGGATACCGCTGACCTATTCCCCGTTATGAGATACACGCCGTATGTCCATTGCAGAATGTTCAGGATAGCCACAAATGCTGCGGCATAGTATACCGCTTCCTGTCCGATGACAGATGATATGAGGGGTATCCCCATAAAGCCTGCATTTGAAAACGCCGCGCCGAAGCTTTCTATGGGCTGCTTTCCGCCGAAAAGCAGCCGCGACAATATGACCGACAATGCAAGTGCCGCTGCAGCCGCAAGGAAAGACAAAAGCAGTCCCATGGCTCTTTCAGGGGTGTATCCCATATTGTAGGAATTTATGATAGCAGCGGGCAGGATAATATAGATAAGCAGCTTTCCGATATCCTTTGCGCCTTGGTCCGAGATAATTCTTTTTTTATAAAGAACATACCCCGGTATCATATAGGCAAGCATTACAGCTATGCGGTCAAGTATCATCAGTGCCATTTCATCAACTCCCCGATAATATGATACCACCGCTTTTATACTTTGGCAAATATTAAAATCAGATATGCATATAGCTTTGAAACTATATAGCTCCGGGTGTATATTGACAAACTCCGCAACGCCTATTATAATAAAAATCAGTCATTCTGCATTTCACAGCGGATAATTGCATTTCACACGTCATAAGCTTGATTCTCCCTTTCGTTGCTGTTATAATCAGAACATCAACATAAAAGGAGAGCTATTATGAACACCATCTTACTTATTTTACTTTGCATTTTTGAAGCAGCCTTCGCATTCACGGCAATACGCCGCAGAGCGGATAAAAAGGGCTGGCAGACGGGCAGACTTATCTGCAGCGGGGGTCAGCTGGCATTATTTCTTATTATGCTCATCGCCCCGGGGATAGATATGAGCTTCCGTTTTACGGGGCTGTTTATCCTGCTTGTGCTCCGCATTATCATTGCCTTTATCGGCATGATGATAATAAGAAATAAAGAGGAAAAAAGCAAGCACCCCGCAATGATGATACTCAGTGCGCTGCTTTCGGTACTTCTTATCTCGGGCAGCCTGATACCGTCTTTTGTGATAAGCGATTACAGCGGACTGCCCGTTTCGGGGGAATATGAGATAGCAGAGGGAAATGCCATTCTCATTGACCAGAGCAGGACAGAAGAATTTGAAGCTGACGGCTCAAAGCGTGAGGTACCCGTTTATTTCTACTATCCCGCAAATGCCGGCGAGAACGAAAAATTTCCCCTTGTCATCTTTTCCCACGGCGCATTCGGATATAATCAGAGCAATTTCTCCACCTTCACCGAGCTTGCGTCAAACGGCTATGTGGTCATAAGCACAGAGCACCCCTATCATTCTCTTTTTACAAAGGATACCGGCGGAAATACCATAACCGTTGACCCCGAATTTTTAAACAGCATCGCTCTCATCAATACAGAGGGCACCTCCGAAGAGACTATATTTGAATTATCCTCCCGGTGGGTGAAGCTCCGCTGCGACGATATTGATCTTGTGATAAATTCGGTAAAGTCAGCTGCGGGCGAAAGCGCACTTCCCGAATACTGGTACACAGAAGAAGGACAGAATGAGAATATCCTCGCCGCACTTTCTGTGACCGATACCGAAAAAATCGGAGTTATGGGACATTCCCTGGGCGGAGCGGCTGCTGTGTCTCTGGGCAGGACGAGAGACGATATAAGCGCAGTCATCGACCTTGACGGAACAATGATAGGAGAGGTGCTGGGCGTTGAGAACGAGCGGGATATCATAAACGAGGAGCCTTACACCACTCCCCTTTTATCCTTCGATAACGAGGAGCATCATTTCTCCGCAGAGCAGGCGAGAGCAGAAGATATCCCCTATGCAAACAATACCGTACACGATAATACGGTATGCGGCTACAGGACTTACATTCCCGGAACAGGTCATATGAACTATACCGACCTCCCCATGTACTCTCCCCCTCTTGCAGCAATGCTGGGAACAGGCACGGTGGACGCTTCCGAATGTATGATGACTGTAAACAGTATAACACTTGGATTTTTTGACAGGTATCTGAAAGGCGAAGGTGAATTTATTGTACAGGAATGCACCGACATATCATGATATGGACGTTAAAATCAGCAGGATCCCCGAGGACGAAAGGGAGCTTGTGGACATACGCTGCCACAAGGAAACCGACACCGTCCGCGAGATAGCAGCTTTTGTAAGCTCAAGGCAGGGACAGCTCACGGGAATGCTCGAGGGCAGGCAGTACGGCATCGGTGTCTCCGAAATACTGTATATCGAGTCTGTAGACAACAGGACGTTTATCTACACATCGTCAAAGGTATACGAATCAAAGCAGAGGATATACGAGCTTGAGGAGCAGCTAAAACCGAAGCATTTTCTGAGGATATCCAAAGCCGCACTTGTTAATCTTATGAAGATAAGCTCCGTAAAGCCCGCGCTGGGCGGACGTTTCAGCGCAGTTCTGTCAAACGGCGAGGAGCTTATCATCTCACGCAAATATGTGCCCGAGCTGAAAAGGACATTAAGGGGTGATGAAGTATGAGTTTCAAAGAACATTTAAGGTCGGTGCTGTCCGTTTATTTCATTGTTGCTGCGCTGATAAACGCGGCTACCTTCATTCTGGGAGAAATATTCCGCCCCGATGAAAAATTCGGATATGAAGCCTTTCTTTCTCCGCTTATCTATGCAGCTGTCGCTCTTATCCCTATGCTTTGTACGTACTCAAAAAAAGAGCTTACACTAAAGCAGTATGTCGCAAGAGAAATACTGCAGCTTATTGCGATAGAGATAATACTCATATTTTTCGGGCTGGGAAAACAATGCCTTGACCCCGAAGATCTCCCTCTTACCGCAAGCTTTGCTCTTTCCGTACTTATAATTTTCTGCCTTGTTCATGTAATAGGGTGGCTGCTTGACCTTGATCTTGCAAGGCAGCTGAACTCCGACCTGAAATCATTTCAGAGCAGATTTTCCGACAGACCGGAATGATATTTTTATCCGCAAAAAACCGAGGGGCTGTTGCTTAAAATAGCAGCAGCCCCTCGGTTTTTTAGGAGAAAGAGAAGAAATGAAGAAAGAATTAGCAATGCTTTTATTAGCAGTGCATTGATTTATTGGCAATTATTATTATAAACATTTTTCATAATGATTGCTATCCAAAATTTGCGGCTTTTTAATCATTTATTGCGATGATATTTTAACCTTATATGTCTATTTATCAAATATTGTTTAAACCATACGAGAATTTACCAATTTTTGCTTGATTTTGCCTTTGATATTTACAAATATAATCTATAATGCTATAATCAAATCATAAATCAAAAGCAAGATTTGGTTATTTTGGTCACAACATTTTTTAATTTAACTATGGAGGTTGGAAAAATGAAAAAAATCAAGTCAATCGCAGCTTTATCACTTGCTTTCCTTATGATGGCAGGAATGGCAGGCTGCGGCAGCACAGCAGGAGGAAACGGTGACGGAACAGCCGCAAACGCAGGCACATCTTCCGAAGGCGGCAGCACAGCTTCTTCGGGAGAGATAAAGGAATTTACAGCATTCTTTGCGGTTCCGGGAAATGAGCTGAACTCGGACAACAGAGTCCAGAACGTAATTGCCGAGAAGATCGGCGCAAAGTGCAAGGAAACATGGCTCACGGGTCAGACCGCTGAGGAGGCTATCGGCGTTATGATAGCAGGCGGCGAGTACACCGACTTTATCGTAGGCTCCAGCGGAAGCACAACTCTTATCGACGCAGGCGCACTTATCCCCATCGACCAGTACTGGGACAATTACCCCAACATCAAGAATTTCTACTCCGACGCCGAATGGAACCAGATCAGAAATGCTGACGGTCACATCTACATTATCCCTCAGTTCGGCAATGTTTATATGTACGATACAGGCACGATACATAACGATGAAGCCTTCTGGATACAGACAAGAGTTCTCGAGTGGGCAGGCTATCCCAAGATCGAGACACTTGACGAATACTTCGACGTTATCGAAAGATACATTGAAGCTAACCCCACAATGGAGGACGGAACTCCCAATATCGGCTATGAGATACTTACCGATGACTGGAGATATTTCTGCCTTGAGAATGCTCCCTTCTTCCTTGACGGTTATCCCAACGACGGCTGCTGCATAGTTGACGAGACCACACATCAGGCTATCGACTACAACACCACCCCCACCGCAAAGAGATATTTCCAAAAGCTCAACGAAGAATACAAGAAGGGCATTATCGACCCCGAGACCTTCACCCTCAACTATGACCAGTACATCGCTAAGCTTTCTTCCGGACGTGTCTGCGGTATGGTTGACCAGCACTGGAACTTCCAGGACGCCGAGAACGCTATCAAGCAGCAGGGTCTTGACAACTGCACATACGTACCTGTAGGCGTTGTTATCGACAAGGGCATTGAGGAGCGTTACCACAGCGAGTCCGCTCTTGACGCAACAGGCGGTATCGGTATCACCACAAGCTGCGATGACATTGAAGGCGCTATGAAGTTTATCGACGATCTTCTTTCTCCCGAGATACTCACACTCCGCAACTGGGGTCAGGAAGGCATAGATTACCTGGTTGACGAGAACGGTCTTTTCTACAGAAATGAGGAAATGCGCAAGAATGCTGTTGACCAGTCTTACCTCAATGCAAATATGTGTCCTTACTCCTACTTCCCCAACTATGAGGGTATGAACCACGACGGCATCAATGCCTGCAACGCAAACAACCAGCCCTCCGAGTTCTATGAGGCTCTCCCCGAACCCGTTAAGAAGTGCTTTGACGCATACGGCGTTCAGACCTACACTCAGATGCTCAATCCTTCAAGAGAAAATTCTCCCTGGTTCCCCATGTGGTCCTACTCCAATGCATTCACCACAGAAACTCCCTGGGGTCTTGCAAAGGTAAATATGGACGAGGTAAAGCATGAGTACCTTCCCAAGGTCGTTATCTCCGAGGATTTCGAGTCCGCATGGAGCGAATATCTCACAGTTTACAATGACAGATGCGATACCGAGGCATATCTCAACGCTCTTACCGAAGAGGTACAGAGAAGAATTGAGGTCGCACAGGGAAGCTGATAAGTCAGCTGAATAATACGGCAGTATAAGTCCGGCGGAACCGTTTCCCAAAAAGCGGTTCCGCCCGCTTACAATAAGGAGTGAGCAAAATTCGCTATGGGAAATCCTTTTAATGCGGAAAAGAAGCAGAAGATCAGTCTGAAGCAGCTCAAAAATCAGAAGGTACTGATCCTGCTTTCAATACCGTTTATAATCTATGTTATTATTTTCTGCTATGTGCCTCTGGGCGGCTGGCTTATGGCATTCCAGAATTATAAGCCCAAATCGGGTCTTCTGCACTCGCAGTTTGTGGGACTTGACAAATTCAAGTTTCTCTTCTCAAACGACCAGTTCTTAAAGGTCATCAGAAACACCCTTGCAATGGGCGTTATCAACCTTGTGCTGGGTACGGTAACGGCGATCCTTTTTGCCATACTGCTCAGCGAATTTCGGTTCAACAGGGGCAAGAAGCTTGTTCAGACTATCTCATATCTGCCCCACTTCCTTTCCTGGGTAATTGTTACGGGTATCGTTTTCGACGTTCTCTCCACCGAGAACGGTATCGTGAACGAGCTGCTCGTAAATCTTCATATCATAGACAAGCCCTTTAATTTCCTTGCCGACCCGAAGTGGTTCTGGTGGATAGTGGGATTTGCAAATGTCTGGAAGGAAACAGGCTGGAACAGTATCATTTATCTCGCTGCCATCACCTCCATAAGCCCCGACCTTTACGAGGCGGCTTCCATTGACGGTGCGGGCAGGCTTGCTAAAATTTGGCACATCACTCTCCCCGGTATCAAGCCCACCTTCTTTATCCTGCTCATTATGAACATAGGCAATGTGCTCAATGCAGGCTTTGAAGTACAGTACCTCCTGGGCAACGGACTTGTGCAGAGCGTTTCACAGACCATCGATATCTACGTGCTCAAGTATGGTATCAGCCAGGCGGACTATTCCCTCGGTACGGCGGCAGGTATCTTCAAGAGCGTTGTAAGCCTTATCCTCATCGTGATAGCAAATCAGCTTGCTAAGAAAATGGGAGAGGAACACCTATTCTAAAGGAAGGAGGCAGACAAGCTATGACAAACAAATACAAGGTCCCCAAGCAGATAGAGCATAATGTCAAATCTGCAAAGGACATCGGCAAGGGCAAAAACCCATTCCTCAGCCGAAGAACAACAGGCGACATTATTTTCGACACAGTTAACCTTATCATAATGATAGTTTTCACCATCACCATGCTGTACCCTCTTCTGAATACGGTGGCTGTTTCCTTCAATGACGGAACGGACGCTCTGAGAGGCGGTATCCATCTTTTCCCCAGAATGTTCACCCTGGATAACTACAAGGCGGTGCTGAGCAAGGAGCTTATGCCTACGGCGGCTAAGATATCGGTCCTCAGAACTGTTATCGGTACGGTCACATCTACATTCGTTACGGCTCTTCTTGCTTATGTTCTCAGCCGAAAGAATTTCATATTCAAAAAGCAGCTTTCACTGCTTTACGTTATCACGATGTACGTTTCGGGCGGTCTTATCCCCGTGTTCCTCGTATATAAGGCACTGGGACTCACTAACAGCTTTGCGGTGTACATTCTCCCCGGAATGGTCAGCGCATTCAATATGCTGGTGATCCGTACATATATGAATGGTCTCCCCGAAAGCCTCAGCGAGTCCGCCGAGATAGACGGCGCGGGACATATGACCATTTTCATCAAGATAATCTTCCCCCTCTGTATGCCTGTTATCGCAACGGTCGCTCTCTTTACCGCTGTGGGTCAGTGGAACTCCTGGTTCGACGCTATGCTCTACAACCGTATGAGCGACAACCTCACTACTCTGCAATACGAGCTGATGAAGCTGCTCAGCGCTGTTACCACCTCGGGCAAGGGACAGAATGCTCAGACAATGGAACACGCCAGCGGTATGGTAACGCCCACCTCTGTACGTGCGGCTGCTACGGTCATCACCTCGCTGCCCATCATCTGCCTGTATCCCTTCCTGCAGAAATATTTCGTTGCAGGTCTTACGATTGGCGGCGTCAAGGAATGATGAATATGAAAAAGCTGTCCGTTCGGGCAGCTTTTTTTAGCTTTTTGTATTGAAATTTATTCCACCATATGATATAATATTGTACAAATAATACAAATCAAGCGGAGCGAGATGAATAATATGATAAATTCACATAAAACTATCGGTGTATTTTTATGCGGCATCGGCGGAGATTACAAACAAGAACTGTGCTGTTCCATAAATATCGCTGCAAAAAGCTTCGGATTTAATGTACTTATATTCAACTTTATCGGCAGGATAGGCGAAAAATATGACGATTACGGAAGATACGAGGACAGGCTTCTTGACATTATCCCCTTCGACCGCCTCGACGGCATCATATTTGAAAACAGCAACATCTTTTCCGATGATATCAGGAAAAAAATTCATCGCCGTGTCGCAAAATGCAGCTGCCCCGTTGTTGTTATAAGCCAGCCCTGTGAGGATTTTTACGAGGTGCTGTTTGACAATAAGATCGGTATTACGGAAATGGTGGAGCATTTCGCTAAGCACCACGGATTTACAAAAATCGGCTATATGTCTGGTATCGAAGGGCACCCCGACTCTGTTGAAAGACTTTCGGCGTTCAAAGCCGCCATGAAGGATAACGGTCTCCCCGAGGAGGGCGAAGGGATATTCCACGGGGATTTCTGGTACGGCAGGAGCAAAGAGGCTGCTGACTTCTTTATTGAAAGGGGTGTGCCCCAGGCAATAATCTGCGCCAATGACCATATGGCGGTCTCGCTCTGCACAGAGTTTGAAAAAAGGGGCGTAAGAGTGCCCGAGGACGTATGCATTTCGGGCTGCGACGGTACTGACGAGGGAAAAATATTCTTTCCCCGTATCTCCACCATCGAAAGAAAGGTCTCCGACGCTGCATATGCCGCTCTTTCGATCATTGACGATCTGCTCAAAGGAAAAAAACGAGAAAGGACAGTCACTCTTCCCACAAGAAATAATTACGGATATTCCTGCGGCTGCTGCAGAGATAAGCTGAGAGACGAATGTGTTCAGAGAAACGGTATTCTTACCGGGTCGCGTAATTTCAGATATCACATTTATGACACAGAGGCGGCAATGCTTGAAATGAACCGGGTCTCCGATATCGGTCAGATAGCCGACACTTTTTCAAGATACTGCTGCAATTTCGGCGGCTTTGAAAAATTTTTCCTGTTTGCTTACTGCGATGAAAACGGAAATGTTTCATATGAAAACGCCTTTGACTCCCCTTCCGCTCAGACCTTGCCTGCCATATGGATGGATATGTACGGCACCTCGGAACGGCCCCGGGGCATTTTCCCCGTTTCCGAATTTCTCCCACCCGAGACAGGCGATGACACCTCCTGCTATTACATATCACATCTTCATTTCGGCAGCCACTGCTTCGGGTACAGTGCCATAAAAATGGTCTCAGACGAACCCTTCAACGAGTTTTACAATATTTGGCTCCTGAATATTGCAGTTTCGCTGGAGTCGCTGCTCCATAAAAATAATATCCGTCAGCTTATGCGGGAGCTTGAAAGCGAGAGCATCCACGACAAGCTTACGGGTATGCTCAACAGGCGGGGCTTTGAAAAAAATGCTCAGGCTGCCTTTGAAAAAGCAAAAAAATCCCCTGCCGAGGCGGCTGCCATTGTGATAGATATGGACAGGCTCAAGCACATAAACGATGTTTACGGTCACGCTGAGGGCGACTATGCGATCAGGGCGCTGGGACGCATAATCTCGGGCTGCTGCACCGAAAAAGAAACGGCGGGTCGAACGGGCGGCGATGAATTTTATATTTTTGCTCCCGATTATTCCGCGAAGAAGGCTGAACTTTTCCAAAGCAGGCTGATGGCGGGGCTCGATGAATTTAACCGCACCGAAAGCAAGCCTTACGTTCTGAGCGCAAGCTGCGGCGTTTATTTAGCGGACATCTCCGCACATTCCTCCCTTGAGGAGCTTCTCAAGCTGGGCGATGAGCAGATGTACGCTGTTAAACGGGTGAAACGCTCGGAAGGTGACAGGTAAAGGACAAAAGCCCGAAGGCTTTGCGGCGTGCAGAGGCTTCGGGCTTTTGTATGATATGACAACAATTCGCACTTTCATTTGTTTGTTTCTACAAAAATATTTTGATATACAGTTTTTACGGAAAAGGTATTGACATTTCAGAACGTTTGTGCTATAATAACTATACTCGCAAAAATATAGCTTTGCGAGTATGCGGGTCAGATATGTTATTTGAAGCTTTCCGAGGTTCCCGTTGTTCTGTAGAGCTTCTTGTATTCCGAGGGAGTACAGCCGTTTATGCTTTTGAACACTCTGTTGAACGTGGTGAGACTTGCAAAGCCTACCTGCATTGCCACGTCGGTTATGGAGCTGCCGCTTTCGAGAAGAAGCAGCTCTGCCGCTTTTATCCTGCGGCGGTTCAGGAAGTTTATAAAGGTGGTGCTGCTGTATTTCTTGAATATCCTGGAAAAATGATAGGTGCTGTAGCCTGCTATGCTTGCCAGCTCCTCAAGAGTTATATCGTTTGCATAATTCTGCTCGATGTATTTGAGTATAAGACGGAACTTGTCCGCATATTTTCCGCCGTCGTCATATTTTATCTCGCTGAGCTGATACTCCTTTACCCTTGCAAGCAGCGTTACCAGCTTTATGTAGATATATACCTCGGTCACATCGCTGAAATTGGAATAGAGCACATATATCTCCTCAAGGATATTGTTCATTGACCGAAGAAATTCCTTGTCATATTCCGAATTTATAAGCACAGGCTCGGACAGCACCGAGTAAAGCTCGGACAGAGCGGGGTTTCCGATAAGCGAATTATTGTCGCACTGAAAAATAAGCCTTCTGCCTGACTGAGCTTTCAGATTATGCATAGTTCCGCCCGGTATTATAAGGATATCTCTTTCGCAAAGCTTATAGTCCTTTCCGCCGCAGATCGCTTCAAAGCCGTTTGTGAGGGGCATTATTATCTCAATGGCATTGTGCCAGTGGAGAGGGTATTCTTCATTCTCGATATTGTCGTATAAAAGAACGCTTCGGTTCTGAACATAGTCAACTGTTTCAAAATCGCCGTTAAGATGTACGATCATATAAGCCTCACCTTTCTTCCGAAATTATAATGCATAAATTGATATGGCAGGGGGTATTTCCAAGAAAATATGCATAATTTTTTTGCGCAATCCTTTTACGATATTATTATAATAACACGTCTTGTAAAAAATTGCAATACTCATAAGCTGATTTTTGTAGGAATGTACAAAAGCGCGGTTGTAAAACAGCACAATATGTGAAACCAAAAACGCAAAAAACGGTTAGTAAATATCGGATGTTTGTTATATAATTTATACAAACAATACGTCCGATGAACGCCGGCGGAAAAAAGTCCTTCTGCCGCCCTGCGTTTCAGACGTAAACGCAGGCTTTTATGGAAGGTTGGTCATTATTATGAGCGTCAGCGTTTCTAAACGGCAGTACAAGAATTTCGGCAACTGCATTTTTCTGGACAACGGCATTATCTCCCTGGGCGTGACCGTTGATGTTGGTCCGAGGATAATTTATTTCTCCCTGAGCGGCAAGGAAAACGTTCTGTTTGAGGACATAAGCCGCCGCTTTACCGAGCCTGCAGGCGAATACGGCTGCTGGGTGGCTTACGGCGGTCACAGGATATGGTGCGCTCCCGAGGTAAATCCCGAGACCTATTATCCCGATAACGGCAGCGTAAGCTACAGCGTTTCCGAAAAGGAGCTTATCCTGACGCCCCCCGTTACCCCCTTCGGCAAGGAATTTACCATCATTGTTGAGATGGACGAGTCTGCGCCTGTGGTGAAGCTTACTCACAAGATAAAAAATATTTCCGAAAATGACGCAGAGTTTGCTCCCTGGTCGGTGACAAGCCTTTCCGACGGCGGCGTTTGTATGATTCCCGTTAATACCGACAAGAGAGGCTATCTGCCCAACAGAGTTATGAGCCTGTGGGATTATTCCGATATTTATGACAGCAGATTCAGAATGAGCAACTCCGAAGTCCGCATAAGGCAGGACTGCTTCATTCGAAAGGCTTTTAAAGCTGGCTTTAATCTGGAGGACGGCTTTGCGGCTTATGCGGTGAAGGATCAGATCTTCGCCAAATGCATTCCCGAATACAAGGACGTTTGCTATCCAGATTATTCCTGCAACTTTGAAGTATACACCAACAACCTTTTCCTTGAATGTGAGCTTCTGGGCGAAAAGCGCAGATATGCCTGCGGCGAGGAGGCGGTACTTACCGAGCAGTGGTGTCTTCTGGACAACAGCGGCAATGCCGAGCCCTCCGATATGATGGACGATATCGGATGCCGCATTAAGGAACTGATAAATTAAAATACGAAAATATTATCCGAAAGGACGGGTACTAAAAATGAAAAAATATTTGGACACTTCCCTCTCCCCTCTTGAAAGGGCGGAGGCTCTCGTTGACGAAATGACTGTGGAGGAGCAGGCAAGTCAGCTGAGATATGACGCTCCTTCCGTTCCGAGGCTGGGCATTCCTGCCTATAACTGGTGGAACGAGGGCCTCCACGGTCTTGCACGCTCGGGCGTTGCTACCATGTTCCCCCAGGCAATAGGTATGGCGGCTATGTTTGACACGGAGCTTGTGGAAAAGGCGGGAGACATTACCTCTGCCGAGGCAAGGGCAAAATACAACGCTTACACAAAGCACGGCGACAGGGACATCTACAAGGGTCTTACTCTCTGGGCTCCCAACATCAACATTTTCAGAGACCCAAGATGGGGACGGGGTCACGAGACCTACGGCGAGGACCCCTTCCTTACTGCCGAGAACGGAAAGGCATATGTGAAGGGTCTCCAGGGTGACAAGGAGGTGCTGAGGACTGCTGCCTGCGCCAAGCATTTTGCTGTTCACAGCGGTCCCGAGGCTATCCGTCACGAGTTTAATGCGGAGGCGACTCCCAAGGATATCGAGGAGACCTATCTTCCCGCATTTGAAGCCCTTGTCAAGGAAGCAAGGGTCGAAAGCGTTATGGGCGCATACAACAGGGTCAACGGTGAAGGCTCCTGTGCAAGCGAGTTCCTTATGGGCAAGCTCAGGGAATGGGGCTTTGACGGTTATTTCGTTTCCGACTGCTGGGCTATCAGGGATTTCCACGAGCATCACGGTCTTACGAAAAATGCGGTGGAGTCCGCTGCGCTGGCTCTTACGGCAGGCTGCGATGTGAACTGCGGCTGTACATATGTTAATGTGCTTGCTGCTCTTGACGAGGGGCTTGTTACTAAGGAGGATATCAGAACAGCCTGCGTTCATCTTATGAGGACCCGCATAAGGCTGGGTATGTTCGACGAAAAGACCGAGTATGACGATATCCCTTATGACATTGTTTCCTGCGATGAGCATAAGAAAGTATCTCTTGAGTGCGCCGAAAGGTCTATGGTGCTGCTGAGAAACAAGGGCATTCTTCCCCTTGATGAAAACAAGATAAAGACCATTGCCGTTATCGGTCCCAACAGCAACAGCAGAATTGCTCTCGAGGGAAATTACAACGGCACTGCGGACAGATACATCACCTTCCTTGAGGGTATTCAGGACAGGTTTGAGGGCAGGGTCATCTATGCGGAGGGCTGCCACCTTTATAAGAACAAGGTCTCGGGTCTTGCTCAGGCGGGCGACAGATATGCGGAGGCTTTGGCGGCGGCTGAAATTGCCGATGTGGTCATTCTCTGCGTGGGTCTCGACTCCACCATCGAGGGCGAGGAGGGCGACACAGGAAACGAGTTTTCTTCGGGTGACAAGAATGATATCCGTCTTCCCGAAAGCCAGCGTATCCTCGTTGACAAGATAATAAAAACAGGCAAGCCTGTTGTTGTGGTATGCGCTGCGGGAAGTGCTGTGAATACCGAATGCGACCCAGATGCTCTTATACACGCATGGTATCCAGGCTCCGAGGGCGGTAAGGCTCTTGCTAATATTCTTTTCGGTGATGTTAGCCCCTCCGGTAAGCTGCCTGTTACATTCTATGAAAAATCCGAGCTGCTTCCCGAATTTACCGATTACTCCATGAAGAACCGCACTTACCGCTATGCGGAGAATAATGTACTTTATCCCTTCGGCTTCGGTCTTACTTACGGAGAAGTAGTATGCACATCTGTTGAATACAAAGACGGCATTGCAAATGTAACTGCCGAGAACAGAGGAAAAACTGCCACCGAGGACGTTATTGAGCTTTACATCAAGGACTACAGCGAAAATGCTGTTCCGAACGTGAGCCTTTGCGGATTTAAACGAATCCGTCTTGAGGCGGGCGAGAAGCTCACCGTTTCAATACCCGTTCCCGAAAGGGCATTTACCGCTGTTGACGAAAAGGGCGAGAGAAAATGCTATGGCAGCAGATTTACCCTGTATGCAGGCACTCATCAGCCCGATGAAACAAGTGAAAAGCTCTGCGGCAGCAAGTGCGCCGAAACAGAGATCAATTTATAATTTTTATACATATGGAGGAAAAAACAATGAGCGAATATTTCAAGAACATCGGCAAGATCCC